>JANOFP010000306.1:0-6358 GCA_031413675.1 Bacteroidota bacterium | reverse complement strand
TTCCGGGTTGTTAGTTGTAGCCCTTTACCTCCGCTTATATGATACATCCATAATTCACCAGCACCAAGTGATCGTTGTGAAGTGAAATGTTTTCTGGCAATGATGTACTCACCATCAGGTGTCCAGACAGCATTATTGAGTAATCTGAAATCTTCTTTTGTAATCTGTTTTGCATTTTTTCCATCACGGTCCATTACCCAGCAGTTATCTCCGCCACCGGCATCGGAAGTAAATAAGATTTTTCTACCATTGGGGCTAAACCTTGGTTGCACTTCGAAAGCATGACCTCCACGCAGCAATTTTGCTTCGCCACCTGTTAAGGGTATCGAATAAATATCTCCCAGTAAATCAAAAACAATTTCATTGCCATCCGGTGAAATATCCAAATTCAACCAGGTTCCTTCTTTCGTTGTAAATGAAATTTCTTTATAAGAACCTTCTGGGTTATTTACATCCCATTTCTTTTTATCCTGTGCAAAAAGGGAAACAGAAACAAATAACGTCAAGGAAGTAAGCAGTTGTTTAAGTGGCATAAAAACTATTTTATAAAATGAAGATAAAGCAACCTGATACAATTCGTTTGTTTTTCACCGCTCTATTTCCTCCATTTACCGGAAATCTTCCACATATCACCCATTCACTATTCTCTATTCATTTCTTGCCTTTAGCTTTGTATCAAATTGAAAGCAATGAATGATTTTGAAAAAAGATGGGAAGAGAAAAAGCAACGCTGGGAAAGTAAAATACAAAACAATCAACGGCACGGACATGTTTTTACAGGTCTTATTATTTTATTAATTGGTGTTGCTGCTTTATTAAAAGCATTAAATGTTTTGTTACCTCATTGGCTTCTCAGTTGGCCCATGCTTATCATTATTATCGGAATATTTACGGGCATTAAATCTGGTTTTCGCGGCAGTAGTTGGATATTGATGATATTGTTTGGTGGCATATTTCTCACTGGACAGATTATTCCGGATTTAAGTGCAAGAAAATTTATCTGGCCTGCTATTTTAATAATCCTTGGAATCGTATTTATCGTAAGACCACAGAGTGGAAACTGCAGCAGAAAAGTAAGGGCTGAAAAAAAAACTTCGTCATTTAGCAACATAGAAGAAGCAACGGTTGTAGATGAATCGCAAAACTCCAAAGAAGATTTTTTAGATACAACTTCTATATTCGGCGGGATAAAAAAAAATATTCTTTCCAAAAATTTTAAAGGGGGCCAGGTAACCAATGTCATGGGCGGTTCCGAATTAAACTTTACACAGGCGGATATTAAAGGTGAAGTGACTATTCAATTAACCCAGGTTTTCGGAGGAACAAAAATTGTTGTGCCATCTGACTGGGATGTAAAATCGGACATTGTAGCCATCTTCGGTGGAATTGAAGATAAACGTACAATGGAAAACAATAACATTAATCCGGATAAAGCATTGGTATTAAAAGGTACCAGCGTTTTTGCCGGAATTGAAATAAGAAATTTCTGATTTTATTTACTAATACTATAAACTGCTTTTATGAACTGGTATCTTGTAAAAATTGTTTTCCAGATTATTTGTGGCAATACAAGCGAATCGCAATTTGATGAACAGCTTCGGTTGATTACAGCTACCGATAAAGACGAGGCGTTTTATAAAGCAAAAAAATATGGAGAAAGCGAAGAGGATATTTTTTTTAATAATAAACAGCAACAAGTTCAATGGAAATTTATTAACGTAAGTGAATTGTATAAGTTGGGTGAAATGATTGATGGCGCTGAACTCTATTCCAGAATAGAGGAAAGAGGAAATGCGGATGCATATATAGAAACGGTAAACAGAAAAGCAACTGGCATTATTCAATCCGACTCTCATCAATTATTACAATTGGTTTAAGCACTATGTCAGCATCACCACTTTCATCGAATCGGTTTAAAATTATCTTCAGCATTGTTTGGCTTCTATTATTATGCGATCATGCAGCCTTGTTGTACTGGTATGGTTTTAGTTTTCGGGTTGCTGCAATTGATTCATTCGTAGGCGTAACACATCTTGTGCTTGCAAGTTTATTGTTGATAAATACATTGCGGTTTTATTTACCACAGAAAGAACGGTTTATTCATTTGATTGGCTGGTGTATTTTTCTTACAGCTATAATAATTATTTTAAATCGCTGGGCACTCACTTCATTTCTCCGCCAGGATGAAGTCTATCTTGCTTTTTTCGATCATTCATTAATTATACGCATCAGTTTTTATTTTTTATTAATAGCCTGTGTTGCACTTATGAGTGTAATTTGGTACAGCCGGGTAGATGCTGATGAAAAAGATAAACGCAAACAGAGTTTAGAAAAACTGGCAAAAGATGCTGAACTCTTTAAATTGCGTCAGCAGCTTCAGCCCCATTTTTTATTTAACAGTTTAAATTCGATCAATGCATTGATCGGATCCAAACCAGAAGAAGCACGGAAAATGGTTCAGCAGCTTTCAGATTTTTTGCGGGGCACACTTAAAAAGGAAGAACATCAATGGGTAACCCTGAAAGAAGAAATGCAATACCTTCAATTATATCTTGATATTGAAAAAGTAAGATTTGGAAACAGGCTTTCAACCAGAATCGAATTAGCTGAGGATGCAGTGAACTTAAAATTGCCGGCTTTATTACTACAGCCTATTGTTGAAAACGCAATTAAGTTTGGATTGTATGATACAACGGGTGACACAATAATACAAATTGGTGCAAATAAAATAGATGATAAATTAATAGTTGAAGTAAAGAATCCTTTTGATCCGGAAACTGCATCTCCGCAACAGGGTACAGGTTTTGGATTAAAATCTGTTCAACGAAGACTGTCGCTTTTATTTGCCCGCAATGATTTATTAAAAACAACTGCAAAAGAAAATATATTTATCACAACTGTTACAATTCCACAAAATGTATAAAGTAATAATAATAGATGATGAGCCCCTTGCAAGAAGTATTGTAAAGGAATATTTACACAAAAATGGTCAACTCCAGTTAATGCAGGAGTGTGGTGATGGGTTTGAAGGTGTAAAAGCAATTCAGCAACATAATCCCGATTTAATTTTTTTAGATATTCAAATGCCAAAGATTAACGGATTTGAAATGCTTGAGCTGATTGATAATCCACCGGCTGTAATTTTTACAACAGCCTTTGATGAATATGCAATAAAAGCATTTGAGGCGCATGCAATCGATTATTTATTAAAGCCATTTAATCAGGAGCGGTTTGATAAAGCCGTAAAGAAATGGATTGATCAAAAAAATAAAACGACATCAAACGGGACTAAAGAATTATTGGAGATCCCATCCCTTTCACCATCACAAACACAACGCATCGTAATAAAAGATGGAAGTAAAATAAAAATCATCCCGGTTCATGAAATTTTTTACCTGGAAGCAGCGGATGATTATGTAAAGGTTCATACCAAAGAAGGGTACTTTCTGAAAAGTAAAACCATGAATCATTTTGAACAAGTATTGGATGCAAGCCAGTTTGTTCGTTCACATCGCTCCTATATCATCAACATAACTCAGATTACAAGAATAGATCCTTACGAAAAAGATAATCATGTTGCCATTTTAAAATCAGGGGTAAAAGTTCCTATCAGCCGCGGCGGGTATGGAAAAGTGAAAGAGGTACTGGGATTGTAACGATAGATTGTGATCTATCAATTATTTTTTTCTCAAATCAACGGGTAAAAACTCCAGCCTTTTTATAAAAGGCTTTAAATCCGCATTTGATTAATTTTTTTCAGAAGATTTTATCTACATTTAGAGACTAGATAACCCGGGTAGGGTTATTGCTCCGAACAATTGAAAACACCCACGTCCCTTTTCCTTGAAAAGTCTTTAACGCTTTCATCAACAACTGTTATGAAGAAAAACAAAACATGTTTAGGCATATTTAAATTATTTACCTACTCACTTTTAATAGCATGTATTACTATTTTATTTTTTCCCCATCAAAGTACGGCTCAGTATCAATCGGAAGAAGGGCTTCCTTTTATTACCAACTATTCGCCAAAAATTTATAAAGCTTATCCGCAAACATGGTGTGTGCAGGAAGATGAAACTGGCATAATGTATTTCGGTATTCAAAGTTATATACTGGAATATGATGGAGTAAAGTGGAATAAAATACCCTTGTTGAAAAGCGCAGTACGATCAATGGCTATGCATAAAGATGGTTTGATCTATTTTGGAGGATTTACAGATTTAGGTTACCTGGATAATGACAGCCTCGGACAAAAAAGAACGTACTCTTTATTTGATCTTATTCCTGCTGAAAACAGGAATTTTTTAGATGTATGGACAACCCATTCCACAGAATCAGGTATTTATTTTCAGGCAAGGGAATATATTTTCAGGTTAGAAGATAAAAAGCCGGGAACTAATGAAAAAAGAAAAGTGAAAGTATGGAAGCCTGCTACCAAATTCATGTATGCTTTTTATCTCGACAACAATTACTATGTACACCAACAGGGATTAGGTCTTTTTAAAATGGTAAATGATTCCCTTGTTTTCATACCCGGCAGCGAATTTCTGGGAAAAGAAAGAATGCAGATAATGCTGCCTTATAAAACTGCAACAAATGAAAAACAATATCTGATAGGATTGTTTTACAGTGGTCTGTATTTATTTAATGGAATATCATTTCAACCATTTGTTACTAAAGCGGATCCCATCATCAAGTCAGGGTCACTATTATATAAAGGGCTTCTTTTAAAAAATGGCAATTATGTACTATCCACTACAGGAAAAGGTCTTGTTATTATTGATGCACAGGGCAACCTTCTACAAAAAATAAACCGGGAGGTAGGATTGCAGGATGAATCTGTATATGCCAATTACCAGGATAAAAAAGGAACTCTATGGTTAGGACTTGATAACGGTATTTCAAGAATTGAAACAGCCTCACCGTTAACACAATTTACTTTACAATCAGGCATTAATACAGGGGTTCTTAATATCAACAGATTTGATGGAAACTTATATATAGGAACTACCAATGGTCTTTTAGTGTATAATAATAAAACTTCATATTTCGATCCTGTACCAGGCATTGCACAAAATCAAATCTTTGCTTTATTACCAGATGGAAAACAATTACTGGTGCCGGGTGATGGACTTTTTGCTGTAAGAGATAAAAAAACTACAGTTATTAAAGAATCTGTCAGTGCAGACCTGACATTATCCGGATTATATATTTCCAAAAAATACCCTGACATTTTATTTGGCGGAGGCACATTTGGTGTAGCTGCTTTCACAAGATCCCCGGGGAATAAAATTTCTAATGAATCATCCCCATGGCAGTTTGCAGGATATGTACCGGGTATCACTGATCAAATATGGACTTTTTCTGAAAATAAAGATGGCACAATCTGGGCGGGTACGCAAGCCGGATGGGATTTTAAAATTATTATGGCTTTTGATGAAAAGGGAAACATAGATTTATCAAAAACAAAATTTGAAAAATATGGTGCCGAACATGGTCTTAAAGACGGAACCGGCCAGGTTTATAATATCAAAGGTGTAAATTATTTCTTTGCAGAAAATTCTCTTTACACTTTTGATGATCAAAAAAAGCAGTTTATTCAGGATAGTACTTTTGGCAATTTTAAAAAGGGAGGAGGAAATACTGAATATGAAATGGTGGAAGACCAGCAGGGAAGAGTGTGGATTCGGTTTGGAAAAGAAACAAGGCTTGCCATTCCAAAACCAGAAGGCGGATACAGGTTTGACGATTCTCAGTTAAGTACAATAAAGGAATTAACAATACAAAAAATTTATCCAGAAAGTAATGGTATTGTTTGGGTATGCACTACAGATGGATTGATACGCTACGATGAAAATCTTGAAAAAAATGTTGAGCAATCTTATAAAACAGTAATCCGTTTTGCATCAGCCGGAAAAAATATTTTAAGTACTGTTGCCAGTTCCGACTCAAAACGCGTTTCTGTATCTTATAAAAATAATACTCTACGGTTTGAATATGCAGCTCCTTTCTTTGAACAAGAAGACAAAACCCAGTACCAAACCTGGCTGGAAGGTTTTGATAACGACTGGTCAGATTTTGGATTTAATTATTATAAAGAATATACAAATCTTGCTGCCGGTGATTATCATTTTCATGTTAGGGCAAAAAATGTTTTTCAGAAGCTAAGTGAAGAATCTGTTTATCATTTTTCAGTCTATCCTCCATGGTATGCTACCTGGTGGGCTTACGCCTTGTATGCATTATCTGCCATTGCATTGATCTTTTCTTTTATCCGTTGGCGAACAAAACAATTATATGAAAAGCATCGTGAACTGGAAAAAGTGGTTGAAGAACGCACTTCCCAATTAAGCCACCG
>JANOFP010000305.1:0-2767 GCA_031413675.1 Bacteroidota bacterium | reverse complement strand
GGGCGGCGCGGATCGTCATCTACAGAAGTTGCCGTATCCTGGGCAAATAACTGCGGACAAGTAGAAACAATAACCGTAAATAAAAAGCAGATTCTAAGTAAAAATTTTTGCATGATAATATGTTCTGGTTTGAGCTTATTTGGTCGGGCTCAATTTTAGTTCAGGCGGCAAAATAACGGGAAAAAGTTGAAGTCTTTGTTAAAGAAATAGAGAATAGTAAGAGGCGAGTGGAAAGTGGGGGTTAAAAGCCCAATCTGCCTACCGGCAGACAGGTTCCCAATACCCTAATTACTCAGTTACCATCTGCTCACTTGTTTTCCCAAACCTCCTTTCTCTATTTTGATAATCAAGAATGGCTTCATAAAGATTTTCTTTTCTGAAATCGGGCCAGCGAACATTGGTAAAATAAAGTTCGGCATAAGCCAACTGGTACAATAAGAAATTGCTGATACGGTATTCCCCGCTGGTTCTTATCATCAATTCCGGGTCGGGAAAGCCGCTGGTAGTAAGATGTCTTTGTAAAACATCCTGATCTATATCTTCCACATTCAGCTTTCCTGTTTTCACTTTATGTGCAATAGACTTAACGGCATTTAGCAACTCCCACCTACCACTATAGCTCAATGCCATTATTAAATTAAGTCCTGTATTTTCTTTGGTTATTTCAAGAGCTTCGTTCAGTTCGTTGCGGGCATAATCGGGCAGCATATTCATATCGCCTATTACATGCAGGCGGATATTATTTTTATTCAGGCTGTCCACTTCTTTGCGGATGGTGCTTACCAGCAATTCCATAAGCCCCACCACTTCATACTCAGGCCTGTCCCAATTTTCGGTACTAAAAGCATACAAAGTGAGATATTCAATACCAATTTCAGCACAACCTTCTACAATGTTACGGACACTTTCCACACCATGAAAATGACCAAAGAGCCGGTCTTCACCTTTCTCTTTTGCCCATCTGCCATTGCCATCCATAATGATAGCAATATGGCGGGGAAGATTTGATTTATCTATTTGTTCGAGAAGTTGAGACATTGTTTTATAAAAGGAGACAAAAGTAAAGAGATTTTGGGAGAGAAGCCTCACCTCCGACGCTTCGGTTGGAGTCTGATAGCAATCGTCTGACACCAACCTCCCGAAGCATCGGGACAGGCCAGGCTCTCTTCAGCCGTATAGGGGAGTTAAAATTTCCATGAAGTACTGAATTGCTCTCTGCGCTTCAGTGCCTCTGAGGCAAAATTATTTTCCAATTATTTTCTCAAAATGTACCAGCCTGCCATCATCCGTTATTCCTTCTAAAACAATTTTAAATTTTTGTGCAACATCAGAATTGTAAAACCGGATTTTGAATTCGTTAGTTGAGCCATCCAATATCATGTTGGGTTCCCAAAATAAAGTAGTTCGGAAATCTTGATTTATCTTATCCTCTTTTGAATAATCAGGAGAGGAAAAATTTTTTGTCACAGAATAGCCAGGGTATAAAAAACTGTTGAGATAAGATACTCCGGCTTGTTTCAAATCATCGGCCTGTTTTGTATAAATAGCCAAAACACAAGATATACCGACACCCGGTAAAAAAATTGAACCGGGAGGATAAAATTTGACCAATGCAATTTCGCTTACTGAAATATTTGCAATAATACCCGCATCCACTTCCATTTCATTCAAAAACACTTTTCCATCAACAAAACCATTGCCTCCCTGAATAACATCATTAATTGAGACTGACCTCAAGGACTCAATAAAATATCTTCTTCTTACGTAATCATAATTAATTGTCAACCCCGGGACTTTTCCTTTCAGGTATTCAAATATATTTAACGCCCCGGAACGGGGAGGTTCATTTATAAGATCTACTGTCTTGGCTCCGGGTGCACTGCGGAATAACCCACCTGTATATTTTTTTTCTACTTCTTTTGCTGGAGAAAGCCTTTTGGTTTTTACTACCACCTCTTCTAACACCTTTTCCTGTTTAGATAAACTGGAAAAATATTTATGAGCCTCTTTTATTTTTTGAGGTTCAAATACGGTATCTGCAAAAACATATTTAAGTGTATTAAAATATGCAGCATTGTTATCGTTATTTAATATGCCGGAATAATTGAAAACTGAAACTTTCAATTTTATAGAAGCAGATTTAGCGGCATCTTTTTTTGCATTTATTTGATACAGGAATTTTGCAGTATCCTCATAAACCAGGTTTGATAACTGAAAGCTTCCATCATCTGAAACCGGAGCAGATAAAAATATACGGGAAGAATCTTTTGTGTCAATTATAAAATTTAATTCGTCTTTTATTGCCACTTTCCTATTGAGCTCCCTAAAAACTTTGCCGCTGATGCTGATGTAAGGCTCATCCCTGTATTTTATTTCTTTTTTTTGTAAATCCACCGGCCAATTATTGGTAAGAGCAAGTAAATCCCAATAATCGCTTTTGAGATTATTTGAAACAGAGGAAATAAGCCCATTACTCCCCGGTTGTAAAAGAAGACCTAAATAAATATTATTATTGAGTTCCTTCCCGGCTCCTGCATCCGAAACGGTTAAAGAAAAATTTCCCTGTGTACTGTCAGGAAACCGGATTGTAAATACATTCATGGCTTTTTTTGAGAAACTAAGACTATCTGTTATTAACTCAACTGGCATTTCAGTGCCTGCATGATTTATATATGTGTTCCGGTAAGCAAGTAACCTGTTGTTTTTATCAAATAAAAGCAGTTGCAGTAGTCCGGCAGGCAGACCATCTGTATTAATTATACCCTGT
>JANOFP010000304.1:0-17184 GCA_031413675.1 Bacteroidota bacterium | reverse complement strand
TAAATCTTTCACTCCATCCACACCTGTTAATTCTACTTTGAACTTTTGTGCAAGGACATTGATTGAATCAAGGCTTTGACCATAAACTTTTACTCCTACATCTGTACGGATACCGGTTGACAGCATGTTGATACGATTTATAATCGGCTGCGTCCATCCATTAATTACTCCGGGTATTTGTAGTTTGCTGTTCAATTCTTCAATGATTTTGTTTTTCGTCATTCCTTCCCGCCATTCGGATTGCGGTTTTAGCAAAACAATAGTTTCAATCATGCTGATTGGAGAATTGTCAGTAGCCGTATTTGCCCTTCCTGCTTTTCCCAATACATTATGTACTTCAGGTACAGTCTTAATCAATTTATCCTGTACCTGCATAATGCGTTTTATTTCGGTGTTGGAAACATCCGGAAGCGTTACCGGCATAAATAATAAAGAACCTTCATCAAGCGGCGGCATAAATTCTGAACCTAAACGCATTACAAATGGAATACTCGCAGCAACCAAAACAAAAGCAATAGCAATCGTTGTTTTTTTCCAACGCAGGCACCAACGGATTATTGGATTATACAGCCAAAGAAAAAACCGGGATACCGGGTGCTTTTTTTCGGGCCGCATTTTTCCTTTTAGCAACATTGCCATAAGAACTGGCACCAAAAAAATAGCTATAAAAGCAGATCCGATCATGGCAAATGTCTTGGTAAGAACCAGGGGAGTAAACAATTTTTTTTCCTGACCTTCCAGAAATAATATCGGCGCAAATGATACCAACGTAATCAATATAGAACTGAAAACTGCCTTCCCCACTAAGACAGAGGAGCTTTCAATTCTTTTTAATCTTTCTTCATTTGAAATCATATCAAATTTTTTATTCTGTTTCTTCCGTAATAGATTTTAAGGCATTTTCTACCATCACTATTCCGGCATCCACCAGATCACCTACTGCAAGCGCCACACCAGCAAGCGACATGATGTTGGAGCTTACATTAAACCAATCCATCATAATGAAGGAAATCAACACACTCATTATAATTGTTATAATCACTATTAAGGCGCTGCGTACATGCAACAGGAAGATGAGCAGCACAATTGCAACAACAATGATCTCTTCAATTACTGCTTTTTTTAAAGTGCCAATCGTAGCTTCAATTAAATCTGACCGATCATAAGCCACATGAAACTTTACACCTGGAGGTAAACCCTTTTCAACATCTTTTATCTTCTCCTTTACTTTATCAATAACTTCTTTTGCATTTTCACCATATCGCATGATTACTATTCCACCTACTTTTTCTCCTTCACCATTTTCTTCTATAATACCCAAACGCAGTTCGCCACCCATTTGTACCGTAGCAATATCTTTCACCCGGATGGGAACAGATCCCTGTGTCATCAATGGTATTTCTTCAATATCTTTTATCTGTGTGATATAGCCTATTCCCCTGATGATATATCCCATATCAGCCATCTCAAATTTTCTTCCTCCGACATCATTATTATTGGCTCTTACTTTTTCAATCACATCCATTAAGGGAATGTTGTAATAGCTTAGCTTGTGCGGATCAATTACAATTTGATATTGTTTTTGAAAGCCGCCAAATGATGCGACTTCACTTACACCAGGAACTGTTTGCAAAGCAAATTTGATATACCAATCCTGCATGGCCCGCAATTCTCCTAAATCATTAGAGGGAGCATCTAATGTGTACCAGAAAATATGTCCCAAACCGGTACCATCCGGTCCTAATGTGGGAACAACATTTTGTGGCAATAAACGTTGAGCATAATTAAGCCGTTCCAATACTCTTGTACGGGCCCAATAAATGTCCACCGCATCTTCAAAAATTACAAACACAAAACTCATCCCGAACATTGAGTTGGCACGGATGTTTTTTATTTTAGGAATACCCTGCAGGTTGGATACGAGAGGATATGTTACCTGGTCTTCCATTATCTGCGGACTTCTGCCCATCCATTCCGTAAAAATGATAACCTGATTTTCCGACAAGTCAGGAATGGCATCTACCTTAGTATTGTTTACTGAATAAATACCATAGGCAGTTACTGCCGCTGCTATCAGCAGAACAACCATACGGTTCTTTAAAGCCCATTTAATGGAATTGCTTATCATACTATTAATTTAAACTGGATGCGATCAATTTAGTTAAATCAATTTTTGTTGAAGCATCCCTGAAATATTCTTCTTTTTTCAGCAGCTTTAACATTTGAATCAATGGAGTTCTGAATATCCGGGTTCATTAACAGAAGTTCCATTTAATCCAGGGAATCCATTTAGTGTTTATTGTTATTCATTGTGCTATCCTTATTCATGTTCATTGAATCTGTTTTCATTTCTTTCATTTGCTTCTCATCATGATTCATTTCATTTGGTGCTTTGTTGCCTGAAGAATCGTTGTTGCAGGAAGTAGCAATTGCTATTAAAGGTATTGCTAGTAAAAAATAAATCTTTTTCATACTTTATAAATTTTATTATTAAATAAGTTTAAAGAATGACAAACTCCATTTAGATATTAATGTTAATGGTTCGAATGTTCGTCCTTCTTTTCTTTTAAATCCATATTGCATTTAGAACACTTTCCCGGTTTATTGCTGGACACATCCGGATGCATGGGGCAAGTGTATATCTTCATCACTTCCATTTTCATCTGCTCCTTTTTCGACTTCGTTAGATCCATTCCACATTTAGTGCATTTACCGGGATTATCGCTGGTAACATCTGCGTGCATTGGGCATGAATAAGTTTTTGAAGTCTTTTCTGTTTCCTTCAAAACCATTCCGCATTTAGGACACTTGCCTGATTTATCACTTGTTTCATCAGGATGCATTGGACAAGTGTATGTTTTCATTACTTCCATTTTCATTTTTTCTTTAAGAGAGCGGTTCATTACTGTCTCACATTTGGGACATTTACCAGGTTTGTCACTTGTTTCTTCCGGATGCATTGGGCATGCGTAAGTCTTCATGACCTGCATCTTCATCTGTTCTTTTTTTGACCTGGTTAAATCCATTCCGCATTTTGAACACTTACCAGGTTTATTACTGGTAACATCTGCGTGCATTGGGCAACTATATTTTACTTTTTCTATTTTCTGTTTTGCTGACTTTATTTTAGTTTTTGTTGTATCCTGTGCAAATACAGATACAGACAGAATGGTTAAGGCTGCCATCATCAGCAATTTAATTGATTTCATTTTTATATATTTTAAATTGAAGGGATTAATTACAGAGCAAGGCGTACAGAAATGCCTATAGGCCGACAATCAGATTATCTGGCATCAATAAAAAAATAAGCCTTAAACAAGGAAAACACAATTGCGGATGTACACCGCAACGCCACTACTTCGGGGAGGTGCATGGCTGATAGGATTTTCTTCTGTTACAGTAGAAAAATCGTTAAAAGGTATTTCAATAAAAGCAACAGGTAAAGCCGCTGAATACAATTGTATCAGTTGAAAACCAGCTACTGCAGTTTTTTGGTCTGTATCATTTTTTACGAACTTAAGTTCATCCTTGCAGCACCCATTATTTTCTTCCACCATGCCGCACTTGCTGCATTCTTTTGAATCATTATGACCAAACCCCCAATCTACTATTTTACCCATGCAATAGTGCATGTGTAATAAAGCACCTGTGGATGTGCTTATATAGACAAGGGCTAATATGGTTACGAGAAACCTTTTCATTACCTATTGTAAAATAAAATTATAAGAAAATAATTCTCCATTGTTACATAATTCTGAGTGTCTATTACACTTTACTCACCTTTTACTTACTTTCTACAATTTTTTACACCCAATTTTAATATAGATTTCGATTACTTTTTCTTTCTCAACGCATTCAAAAAAATCCGTTCATAACTTATCATAAAACTGTTTTTCATCAACCTGTAAATATCACTTTTTAACTGAAAACGGTAGCCGAGGTTTAGTTTGGTGGTGCTATTAAATATAAATTGCAGGGAAGGAGCTAAATCCACATAATATTTTTCTGAAGGCCAGTTAATATTTCTACCTCCAATCAATTCGGTATAAATATTCAGGTTCGTTTGTTTATAATCAGTATAGTTTCTCGGGAAAACAAGATAACCTGCCGATACAGAGTAATTAAATGATTCAAATGCATTAGGCTGTGGATATTCTTTTAATGATCTAACCTCATCCAGCACCTCGCTGATACTTGCAGTACCTGATATTGCAAACTTATGCCAGAGCTGTGTAGCAATAATCCCAGCCTGTATTCCGCCCTGGTCGCCGTACTGTAGGTTGACTTCATTATGATCCAAATGATTCCTTGTGTAAGTTGCTGAAGCAAATGCTGCCATTCTGAAATGTTTATGCACCTCATCCAGTGAAAGAAAACGATACTTGGCATAAATCCTGGCTGACTCAAAATAAAAATAATTCTCATGCATATTGGAAAAACCAAGATTTGCATGAATCATCCATTTCTTATTAAGCCCCAACATAATCTCTGGTGAATAGCGATGTAATACGTCATTTCTATGCACTCCTTTTCCATACATCGCACCCAGTTTGGCTGAAATTGATTTTGCCGGCATATTGGAAGCAGGCTCTGCATAGGGATAAAGCTCCTGTGCATTCAGCAATGAGGAACAGCATATAATCAAAATCAATAAAAATTTTTTCATGCAGAATTATTTTGCCAGTAAATCTTTCACAGCATTTTCTAAATCCTTTCCAAATAAATCCATTGCGACCAATTTACCTTCTTTATTTATAAGATAAGAAGTAGGGATAGCTTCTATTTGCCATTTCTGAGCAGTTGTTCCATAAAACCCATTTCCATCTGTTACATGCAACCAACTCATTTTATCTTTTGCAATTGCTTTTTTCCATTGTTTGTCTTCTTCATCAAGTGAAACACTTAAAATTTCAAAGCCTTTGGCCTTATACTTAGTATATAATTTCACCAGATGCTTATTGGCTGCCCTGCATGGGCCACACCAGGAAGCCCAGAAATCGAGCAACACAATTTTTCCTGTTAGAGATGTTAACTTTAATGTATCTCCGGCTGGTGTCGGCAAAGCTATTTCCATAGCCTGTTTACCAGGACCGGGTTGTGCGTTGGATACAAACCCAACAGCCATTAAAAACAGTAACGGTACAATTTTTCTGAGGTTTATCATAAAATGGTTTTTTATAAAAGTCTTCCCGCTACTGCGGGAAGACTTGGTTTATCAGATTATAACATGATACACTCTTTCATTTTCTTTTATCCCATCCTTTACACAACAATCGCCGGATTTACCGTTTTGCACACACGGATGCTTTGATGAAGCAGTATATTTTTTAAACTCCTTTGCCGATAAAAAATTTTTATCCACGATGGTAACTGTCTTTTCTCCATTCAACTCTTCTTTGTTACCATTTAAAAAATGAAAATTGATTCCATTTAATTCAGCATGTTTATCTTTTTCTGCAACTATGCCGGAAAAATTACCTGTAACTTTTAAAGATGCTACTGAAAACCCGGCATCTTCCACCGCTTTACTTAATGCATCGAAGTCAATATTATTTTCATCTTTAAACACCAGTTTATACTCCTGATCCTTAATATTCACTTTGACTTCCTTCACAAAAGGAACTTTTTCCAATGCCACGTTTACAGCTTTGGTACACATAGCACAGGTAAGACCGCTTGCTTTTAATGACCCGGCAGTAAACTGTGCCAAAGAGCCAAGTGTAAACAACAAGAAAATATATGCTGAAAAAAACTTTTTCATTTTCAATTCTATTTAAAAATTAATGCTCTTTTTTACAACAATCTTTTCCGTCATGGCCGGGCATTGTGCATTTACCATCTTTGCAACAGTCCATTTTCACAGCACCGTCTTTTTTACAACAATCTTTACCATCATGGCCTGCCATTGTACATTTGCCATCTTTGCAACAATCCATTTTTGCAGCACCATCTTTTTTATGGTGAGCATCCGATGTGCATTTATCATCACCACCAGCGCAACAATCTTTTTTTGCTGCATCTGAAGTCGCAGCTCTTTCATATTTACAGCAACCGTGCAATTTCTGATAAGTTTCATCTTTAGCTTTTGCTCCGGCATTATCATAACCAACAGCAGCAATGCCCTCCTGGATTTTTGCGAGGTTAGATGTTGATGATTTGAATTTTACTGTTAAGCTTTTTGTTTCGCTGTTCCAGTCTGCATAAGTTGCGCCGGCTTCTTTGGCTGCTTTTTCAATTTTTGTCTCACACATTCCGCAATTGCCCGAAACATTAAATGTTTCAGTTTTTATCTTTTGAGCTGAGGCTGAAATTGTGAACGAAGTGCAGATAGCTGCTACTAAAAATAATTTAAAAGATTTCATAATTTTATTTTTAAAATTTAAATGATAGATCGTACTGATTTTATAAACAGAACTATTATATACGTAAAAAAGAAGAAATTAGTCTGCCACATAAGGGCATAAAGAATCCCGTGTCAGCAATGCTGCCGGGTATAAAAAAAAAATCAAATTCTGTAAACGCAGTTTTGTATACAAATATCCTGGCCGGACAAAAGAGGCGGTGAATGATTTTGATAATCTTTGCCCAGAACTTTTTCGATATTAAGTTCAGCAAATAAATTGCTGTATTGAATAGTACTTACTTCTGGTGATTTAAGTTCGAAATTAAACTGGCTGAATAGATGATCCTCATTTAATTTAATAATTTTCAAATCATCATGACAACAACCATTACTATCATCGGTATGCATACCACACCTGTTGCAAACATCAGTAGAAGTTTGATACAGTTGTGCAGAATCAAATTCATTCATGCAATAATGCACATTGATTATTATTCCGCTGGTAACAGCAAAATAAATGATGGTTGATATGGTTGCAAGGAATTTTATCACCTGCACAAAGATATAAGCATTTTTGGGAGAATAAACCGGGATTTTACGAACGGTTGAAAATTCTGAATCAGTTAACAAAGCTCCACCACAAGCCTAACCTCAGTTGCAAACCCGGATTTGGATAACCCTGAGTTTCAATAATATTATTGGTAAAGCCAAAGCCACCCAGATTTCGGACCGTGTTTAAATTTTCTGCCCGAATAAAAAACTTCATGGGGCGAATGCGAAAATGGATATAAGCCGATATTTCTGGAATTTGATTTTTTATAGTTACACTGTCCTGATAATAAAACTGTCCCAGGGCAGGCGAATAACCATCGGCTTTATAGGGTGAATGATACCGGACCTCAGCACCAAATGCAATATCTAAATTTTTAAAACTTGTTGGACCTTCGTAAGCAAAACGGTTTCTTGTAAAAACCAACGGAAGATTTACAGGGGCATTGCCAATTATTTGTTGAAAATAAACTTCTGAATGCCAGTTAAACTTTTTTCCAACTTTAATCGTTTTCTCCAGCGAAATTTGTAGTACATTAAATAAAGATGACTCTTGTGAAAGCTGGTAAAAATCTTTGATATATGTGTAATTCGTAAGCAGGAAATAATGTCCCGAAAGTTTTAGCTTATTTGCGGGTTGAAGCAGAGAAGCATAAAAATGAGTCGTATTTTCTTTTTTGAAATCAACTGATGATTTTAATAAATAAAAACTACTCCGGTTGTCAAAAATAAAAGAGGGTGTCCGGTTAATATTTTGAAACCCTAATTGCAGATATCCTATTTTCTTACTAATAAATCGTTGGAGACTTGCAGTAGCTTCAAAGTCCGCTGCATTTAATCCGGTAAGATAGAGTTCACCGTTTGCTTGCATATCCCATTTCAGATTTCGGGTTTTATTTCGATATTCAGCATGTGCTATTAAATTATAAAATGATTTATTAAATCTTGAGAGCCGGGCTTTAATATTCTGAACCGTTATTCCCAATTTTATAAATTGACTCTGGTTTTTAGTTTCGGGAAATTGATAAATCGAAAAATCGTTGTTAATAACCGTCCAGTTTTCTCTTAACTCAAAAGTATCGATGGAATAAAGAAGTGCTGTATCATAATTTTTTTTGTAGTAAGCTGAATCACCCACAAAATCCTGGTAGAGGTATTTATTTTTTTCGATAGTCAATGTATGTTCAAAACGAAGCTTTGGATAAAACAAATAGTAAATTGTAGAATCAGAAACCAATGAATCTTTTTTCCCAAAATCATATTGCTGCCGCATCAGATATACGGATTCAGTGTACCGGTTAGTGGATGAAGAAGTGGGGTTAAAAAAATTACTCCCAAATTTCGGATCTCCACCAATATTTGTGGGGATTGAATACCGGTTTTTGTAAACAGGGTCATTTAAATAATCTACTGTATCAATAATTCCTCCATTCTCACCGGATTGAAGTTTGTTTGAAACAAACATAAAATAATTATTATACCGCTTATTCAAAGATTGGTACCAGGATGTAACGATGTAATTATTATGATTCGTTTTCTGGCTTTTAAAAAATCCCGGAGAATTAATCAACCTATAGTTAAAAGAAAAATTCCAGTTGGGTTTTATATTTTGAGTATGCAGCAGTTCAATCATCTGCTCAGTACGGGCACCAAGAAAATAATTGATTTCAGAGTAGGGTTTCGTGGTATGAATAAATCTTGTTGTTTCTTTTTTCCACCGATAAATATCAAAGGCATGAAAGCCGGCATCCCAACCTGCATTTAAATTGGGAGAAAATAATAATGACCTTGAAGCATTGCCAAGATTGCCGAGATAAATATTCGTTGCAGGTATTGGAAACCTTTGTCTGAAATCTTTTATTGATGAATCTAATTTTCCATAAGTTGTAGAATCCAGATACTTGAAAATAACAGTAATAGAATCCTCATACTTATCTCTTCTTTTTAAACTATCCGGACTGCTGCCGCCACCCGATTGTGCACCACCTAAACTTTTGCCCCCAAAACGCTGAGGATTGAAACCGCCGCCGCCGCCACCATCATTAATTGGAATACCTCTTTGTGCAGATAAAATAGTATGAAGGAAAAGAAAAAGAAAAATTAAATATGTAAATTTTTTACTCAGAAAAAAAGATTAAAATGATTAAAAGGCTGAAACGGGATTTGCCCTGTAGTCTGCCGAAAAATAGTAATGAACGCAAATGTAAGCCAGTATGAGTATCAATGGAAATGTAATAATAAAAGATTGAGGCAATAGTCTGTTAATACTCGTACCGAAAAAAATCACAAAATTCTTCATCGCATAAAAGCCCTTGCAGCGTTTTGTCTTTTAACAGATCGATATAATCCATCCATTTGTTTTCAACTTTAATTTTTCGGTAAATTAAACGGATGCCCTGACTATAATCCACCCACCAGGTAATATGACCTGAATATAGTGGTTGAATCGGGGTTCCATCTAATTTATGCCACCCATAAATTGCTAGCCGGTCAGATTTTGCATCTCTTGTAATTTTTCCACTAATAACAATATCTTTTTTTATTCCGGCTATTAAACCACTTCCACCCTTTCGTTGACCCTCAATTATTAAATGATGCTGAAACATAGTTGGTGTGCTATCCCGAAATGCATACATTGGAACAGGTTCTAATTTTATTTTAGCTGCTCTATAAATATCATTAACTATTTTTCGGGTTGGCAAAAAACAACCGAAACGGTCTGCAATTTGTTGCGCTGCCATGGGTGTAATATTTATTCGTACCCAATCATTATCAGTACCTAAACTTAAATAATCCGGAGCTACAAAGTAAGTAGCTTTAATCGATTTATGAGTTGCTGAATCATGAACTGAAACATCAACCGGAATAAATTTTTTAAGAAAGAGTGGCAGATTTCCTGCAAGAATTTCTTTTACTACAAAAGAATCTCTTGACTTCCATTTCATAGCTGCAGCCTGTTTGTAAAATTCTGTTCCGGTTACGAATGAGGGTCGTTCTGGAAAATTTATTTTTATAGATGTACTGCACGAACAATATAAAATAAGGATAAAAATATAAACGCTATTTTTCATAGATGAAAGGTAAAAGAAATATTTTCAACACAGACTTGCTTTCCGGCAAGCATAGAGCTTAATTTTAAAAATAATTTTATTTTGTGTAACTCAAAAAATCGCTGTTACAAAGCGTTCACTTAAGCTATTACATTAGCTGCAATTTCAATCCATTCGTAGATATTAAGTGGGTTCAAAAAATATAATTACGATTCAATTTTCGCTTGATTCTAATCTTTATCTTCGCCGCAAACGCAGTTATATGAATCTCCACGAATTTCAAGCAAAAGAATTGTTGAAAAAGTATAATGTTCCCGTACAGGAAGGTATTGCATGCAGCAATGTGCATGATGCGGAGGAAGCTTACAGACATATAAAACAAAATAGCGGCAGTAGTTTTGCCGTGGTTAAAGCACAGATACATGCCGGTGGCCGGGGTAAAGGGACTGTGAAAGAAACTGGAATCAATGGTGTGAAGGTTGGAAAATCCTTAGATGACATAAAAGAGTTTGCTCAAAAAATATTAGGGGGCACATTAGTTACCTTACAAACTGGCCCTGCTGGAAAAGTTGTAAATAAGGTTTTGGTAGCGCAGGATATGTATTATGATGGTCCATCACCCCGCAAAGAATTTTATTTATCCATTCTGCTTGATAGAACCAAAGGACAAAACGTAATCATGTATAGTACCGAAGGCGGAATGAATATTGAAGATGTTGCTCATAATACGCCGGAAAAAATTTTTAAAGAGTGGGTTCATCCTTCCGGTGGATTACTTCCTTTCCAGGCAAGAAAAATTGCTTTTAATCTGGGGTTGAGTGGTGTAGCATTAAAAAATTGCGTACAATTCGTTACTAATTTATACAATGCGTATGTAGGCTTAGACTGTTCGATGCTTGAAATAAATCCATTGTTCAAAGCTTCTGATGATAAAATTATAGCAGTGGATTGTAAAATGAATTTAGATGATAATGCATTAATGCGTCATCCGGATGTAGCATCGTTGCGGGATGTGAGTGAGGAAGACCCGACTGAAGTAGAAGCAGGTCAATATAATTTGAACTATGTCAAATTGGATGGTAATGTGGGCTGTATGGTAAATGGAGCAGGCCTGGCAATGGCAACCATGGATATGATAAAACTGAGTGGTGGTGAACCTGCAAATTTTCTTGATGTTGGTGGTAGTGCAAATGCACAAACTGTTGAAGCTGGTTTTAAAATAATATTGAAAGACCCCGCAGTAAAAGCAATTCTAATAAATATTTTCGGTGGTATAGTTCGTTGCGATCGGGTAGCTGCCGGTGTAATTGAAGCTTACAATAATTTAGGCAATATTAATATACCAATTATTGTTCGCTTACAAGGCACGAATGCCGTTGAAGCAAAAAAACTGATTGATGAAAGTGGATTGAAAGTGCAATCTGCCATACAATTAAGTGAGGCAGCTGAATTGGTTAAGAAGGCAGTTGCTTAAGAAATTGCTGACAAAATCGGGGTTTTACTATAAAGGTTTTTATTCCTATACAAATAATAAAGCATCTATTTCAATCTGTTACAAATTTATTAATCCCCAATTGTGGACAGATCGTAAGCCATCCGACAGCCACCAATACGAAATACTATTATTTTTGTGTTATGAATTTTGATGAAACGAATTCCATTCGGATCGCAGTTTTAGATTTATACCAGGGAAAAGAAAACCAGGGTATGCGATGCATTCGTGAATTAATAAATCAATGGAGTGAAAATATTCATCAGAATGTGGAGTGGGATGAATTTGATGTGCGTCAAAAATTAGAGATACCCGACCTCAATTATGATATTTATATTTCAAGTGGCGGACCCGGCGACCCGCTTGCTACCCGTTTTGATGATTGGGATATTGCCTGGTGCAATTGGCTGAATGAAATAGAACGCTGGAATAATAATCCTGCTAATCTTAAAAAGAAAAATGTATTTTTTATTTGTCATTCATTTCAGTTAGCATGTCGTTATTTCAATGCAGGTGTATTGAGCAAAAGAAGATCTACTGCTTTTGGTGTATTTCCCGTACATACAATTGGTACAGGCACAGAGGATCCTGTCTTCAGCGGTTTGAAGGAACAATTTTATGCTGTTGATAGCAGAGATTACCAGGTAACACAACCCAACCTGCAATTATTGAAGGAAATGGGATCAGAAGTCTTATGTATTGAAAAGCAACGGCCACATGTACCTTATGAAAGAGCGGTAATGGGCATTCGCTTTAATGAATATATGATCGGTACGCAGTTTCATCCCGAAGCAGATGCAGTGGGTATGAGTATGTATCTGCAAACTGATGAAAAAAAGAATAACGTAATAGAAAATTATGGTTTTGAAAAATGGAGTAGCATGCTTCATCATCTGAACGACCCCGATAAAATAATGCGAACCTACTCGCATATACTCCCAAATTTTCTCAATATTTCTTTGGAGCAGTTGATGCTGGAAGTAGCAGCCTGATGAATTGATTATTTGTTTTTTGAACCGTCCTGATTAAGTTTGATTAAAAAAATCATTTCACCACTTCATAACAAAACCTCCCCAACTTCCCTTCAAAATCAAAAGGCGTTGTAGCTTTTGTAATATCTTTTATAGCTGCAGCATTTATTTTTTCAGCAGCCAATTCAAATTTTCTGAAATTCGTACTGAAATATAAAATGCCACCAGTAGTCATAGCATTTAAACATTCATTGATCAATACTACATGATCCCGTTGTATATCTAAAAAATCATCCCTCATTTTTTTACTGTTGCTAAAAGTGGGTGGGTCCATCACAACAATATCAAAATAATTTGCTGGCAATGTTTTTAAATATTGCTTTACATCGGCCGCAATAAATTTGTATTTCTCTTGGTCAGTAAACTGATTTAGTTCCATATTCCTTTCAGCCCATTTCAAATACGTATTTGAAAGATCAACGGTAACTACTTCGGTTGCGCCTCCACTAGCTGCAAATACAGAAAAGGATCCCGTGTAAGCAAACAGATTCAGAACTTTTTTTCCCGCAGCTTTTTCTTTTACTAATTCCCGGGTAACACGATGATCTGAAAACAAACCCGTATCGAGGTAGTCGGTAAGGTTAACCATAAATTTCAAACTACCCTCTTCAACGATGAGTTCATTTTTTGCTACATCCAGCTTTTGATACTGTCCTAAACGACCCGGTTTGCGTTGCCGGAGTTTTAAAAACATATTTTCCTTTGGTAAAGAAAATATTTCACTCATCAAAGTCAAACATTGCTCCATCCAGCTATCATGTTCCTCATCATTCATACCATGTCTGCGTTTATACTCTGCAACATAAAGTTTATCTCCGTAAAATTCGATACAAAACGGAAATTCAGGCAGGTCATGGTCATATACCCGCCAGCAGGAAATATTCAATCGTTTTGCCTGCTTGCCCAAATGCCGGTACACTTTTGTCAATCGGTTCTGAAACATTATGAATTTATCCGCTGCCATAAGAAAATATTAACGAACTTAGAATTTCCTCAATTTACAATTTGAAATTTTAAATTTGCAATTACTTTGTACGCTATCGTTGACATAGAAACCACAGGCTCGTATGCAGCCGCTAACGGCATTACCGAAATTGCAATTTACATTTCGGATGGCGAATCGATTCTAGACAGCTATACAACTTTGATAAATCCCGGTATGCCGATACCTTATTTTATTCAAAGCATGACAGGAATTAATGATCGAATGGTAGCCAAAGCACCTTCGTTTGAAAAAGTGGCTGAAAAAATTTTTAATCTGTTACAGGATAAAATTTTTATAGCTCACAATGTAAATTTCGACTACTCTTTTGTAAAATCGCATCTGGAACGTTCCGGTTTTAATTTCAATACAAATAAATTATGCACGGTTCGGCTGGGTAGAAAAATTTTTCCCGGACTAATTTCCTATAGTCTTGGAAAATTTTGTGCTGCAATGGGTATTGATAACAATGCCCGGCATCGTGCAAGCGGTGATGCAGCCGCAACTGCTGAACTTTTTCACCGCATGGTGAAGAATGATAAAGAAAAATTGATTGAAAAAAGTTTAAAACGAAATTCAAAAGAACAACAACTACCACCCAATGTTTCTAAAAAAGATTTTGATAAGCTACCCCCCACACCCGGTGTGTATTATTTTCATAACGAAAAAGGAAAAGTGATTTATGTGGGTAAGGCACGCAATATCCGTAGCCGTATCAGCAGCCATTTTTCCAGTGATATGAAGAGCAGGCAAAAGCAAAATTTCTTAAAGCATACATTTAGCATTAGTTTTCAAAAAACCGGTACCGAGCTGATGGCGCATATTCTGGAATCAACTGAAATAAAAAAACTATGGCCTGCTTATAATTTATCTCAAAAAAAATGGGAAGATGTTTATGGCATTTTTTCATTTGAAGATCAAAATGGCTATCTGCGTATTGCCATAGAAAAAAATAAAAAACTCATCAACCCAGTCCATACATTTCATTACCTGGTAGAAGGCCATGCGATCGTCCGCCGCTTGATTAAAGATTTTAATCTTTGCCCCAAACTTTGTTTTATGCAAAAGGGAAATGAAACCTGTGAGGGAATAAAAGATGAAACCTGTTTTGGTGCATGCGAAAAAATGGAACCGTCAAAAAAATATAATAAAAGACTAAAGGAAGCATTAGCATCCTTATCTAATCAATCTTCTTATTTAATTATTGATGATGGGCTCAAAGAGGATGAAAAAAGTATTATCCTCGTCGAGAATGGAAGTTTTAAAGGCATGGGATATCTTTCAACTGATATTCAAATAACAGATCCGGTCATTATAAAAGATTATATCAAATTGTATAAAGAAAATAATTTCATCCGTAATCTGGTGAATGGCTATGCCACACGATTTCCGTCAAAAGTAATTTTACTGAACCAGGAACCTGTACCTGAACCCATTTAAAAAAATGAGAATCGGTCAATTGTTTCAACCATCCTCCCTTATTTTTGCAACCTTAAAATTTATTTATGAAGAAAATTATTTTCATTCTTATTTCAACAATTCTTACCCTTTCTCTATTAGCGCAAAATGGTGTTAAAAAACCTGCAACCAAACCGGTTGTAAAAAAACCAGCTCCACCAGTCTTAAAAAACATGCTCGACTCTGCCAGTTATGCCATCGGTTTAAGTGTTGCTTCGTATTATAAACAGCAAGGTGTAAACAAACTTAATTCAACGATTCTTACAAAAGGCATTAATGATGTTTTAAATAACAAACCTGTTTTGTTTGATGATTATACAGCAAATAACCTGATGAATAATTTTATGAATAACCTGCAGAAAGAAAAGTCGATTGCTACAATAAAAGAAGGCGAAACTTTTTTAAAAATAAATAAAACAAAGCCCGGCGTAAAAACAACAGCCAGCGGATTGCAATACGAAATAATCAAAGATACAACAGGTTATAAACCGAATGCTGCCGATACATTTGTAGTAGAATACAGCGGCAAGTTATTGAACGGTTTCGAATTTGATAATTCACGCAATCGGGGTCAACCACTCACTATGCCGGTAAGTAAAGTTATTCCCGGATGGATTGAGGGTTTACAATTAATGAGCATTGGCTGTAAATATAAATTTTATGTTCCTTACGAATTAGGCTATGGCATTTATGGAAATGAACCAGATATTCCGGGTGGTTCTCTATTGATATTTGAACTTGAATTGCTTGATGTAAAAAAACAAAAAACACCCGGGGGGCAATAAGTCAACCTGTAATTTATTTTAAGATATCATTTCAGGCAATGAATTAATTTCAACTAATTCATTGTCCTTTTTTTGCCAGCCATAAGTTGCATTACCATTTGTTATAATTAAAAATGAAACGGGCAACGCCAGATTATAACGAAGTACCTGATCAAAAACCTTTTCATTCAACTCAACTGCTGCTGCTTTACATTCCACCATCATCCAGGGTTTATGATCTGTATCATATACAAGAATATCAAACCGTTTTTTCATTTCACCCAGCATTATTTCCTTTTCAACCGCAATCAACGATGCAGGATAATTAAAACCCTGAATTAATACCTGAATAAAACTTTGCCGCACCCATTCTTCGGGAGTAAGCGCAACCCATTTTTTGCGTAATAAATCAAGAATAATTTCTTTGCCGTTTTCTTTTTTAATATTAAAACCCGGCTCCGGATAATTTATTAAAATCATAGTTCAAAACTAATTGATTAAATTCGCTGATAAGGAGATTTAATTATGAAAACAAAAGAAGAAATCGTTCAAAACTGGCTGCCTCGCTACACGGGTGAAAAATTAGAAAATTTTGGCGAATATATTTTGCTTACCAACTTTAGTAATTATGTTTCCCTGTTTGCAAAATGGAATAATGTAAAAGTGATCGGTGCAGATAAACCGATGCAATGCGCCACTGCAGAAAATATTTCGATTATCAATTTCGGTATGGGGAGCCCGACAGCTGCTACCGTAATGGATTTGTTAAGCGCTATCACTCCCAAGGCTGCATTGTTCCTTGGCAAATGCGGTGGTTTGAAAAAAAGAAATAAATTGGGTGATTTAATATTGCCGATTGCTGCTATTCGTGGCGAGGGTACAAGTAACGATTATTTCCCAGCTGAAGTACCCGCTTTACCTGCGTTTGCTTTACAAAAAGCCGTCTCTACTACAATTCGTGATTACGAAGTTGACTACTGGACGGGTACGGTTTATACAACCAACCGCCGGGTGTGGGAGCATGATGAACAATTTAAAGAATATCTTTTAAAGATAAGAGCTTATGCAATTGACATGGAGACAGCCACAATTTTCACAGTCGGTTTTTTTAATAAAATTCCAACCGGTGCTCTTTTGCTTGTAAGCGATCAGCCCATGGTACCCGAAGGTGTAAAGACGGCAGCCAGCGACTCTAAAGTAACCGCTTCATTTGTTGAGATGCACTTAAAAATTGGAATCGATTCATTGAAACAATTGATGAATGATGGAATGACTGTAAGGCATTTGAAATTTTAAATCTAACTCTTCGTCCGTTACATAACCTGATTTTATCTGAATTCGTTGCTCCAAATAAAAAACCTTTCCATTGATTTCATTTCTGAAAGTGAAAAAACAACAGCTGTTAAAAACATTTCATTTGATGTACATAAAAATGAAATAGTAGCATTAGTCGGCGAATCGGGTTCAGGCAAATCTGTAACAGCATTATCCATACTTCAACTCCTCCCCACTCCG
>JANOFP010000303.1:0-3996 GCA_031413675.1 Bacteroidota bacterium | reverse complement strand
TTTCTTGTTTATCTTGTCCCAAATATAGTATTCAATTCTTGCTCCGATATTTTCTAAAATAAGTCCAAGTGCTAGTGATAAAATAAATACTGTTAGAGAAGCCATGCCTTCTGAATTTTGAAAATATTTTTTTGCAGTAGGAAAGTTATCTAAGAAGTATAAAAAAAACGGCGCAATTCCGAACACTCCAGGGATAAACAACTGAAGAATAATTCTATTAACATCTAGTTTAAGGTCTTTTAAAGGTTCCATTGTCTAAATTTTAGGCTGGAAATAAATAGCTGGCGGTTAAATATCGCACAACAATTTGCTTTACGTTACTTCTTATATAGAAAATTACTGAAAGTGAACTCTTATTTATACAAAAAATAAAATTCATTTTTTTATTACAATCCTCAACTCACCCAAACTTCGCATTGCTTCGGTTGGCCACCACCAACTCCTTACTCCCTGCTGTATAAACATAAAACCCTTCACCGCTTTTTACTCCTAATTTACCAGCTGCAACCATATTTACTAATAAAGGACAGGGTGCATATTTAGGGTTTCCAAAACCATCTTGTAAAACTTTTAAGATAGAAAGACAAACATCAAGTCCTATAAAATCTGCCAGTTGTAAGGGGCCCATCGGGTGTGCCATACCGAGTTTCATTATGGTATCTATTGCTGATACATCGGCTACACCTTCATACAAACTGTAAATGGCTTCATTAATCATCGGCATTAAAATGCGGTTGGCAATAAAACCGGGATAATCATTTACCACGCAGGGTATTTTACCTAACTGTTTGCTTAGTGCAACAATTGTTTCAGTTACTGCTGCACTCGTTGCATACCCGTTTATTATTTCTACTAATTTCATTACGGGTACGGGGTTCATAAAGTGCATACCAATCACTTTATCGGGGCGGTTGGTGGTGTGTGCAATTTTTGTAACAGAAATAGAAGAAGTATTAGTAGCAAGTATTGCATGTTTAGGTGCAAAATCATCGAGCTGGTCAAATATTTTTAATTTCAAATCTATATTTTCTGTTGCGGCTTCCACAACCAGGTCAGCATTCTGAACTCCATCACTCAGGTTGCCAATGCAAATAATGTTTGCAAGAGCTTGTTTTTTTTGTTCCTCGGTAGCTGCACCTTTAGCAATTTGACGATCAAAATTTTTATTGATAGCTAAAACAGCTCTGTCTAATTGTGCAAGTGAAATATCTACAATGGTAACTTTAAAACCTGCTTGAGCAAATACATGGGCAATTCCATTTCCCATGGTACCGGCGCCGATAACAGAAATATTTTTCATTAGCAAGAAGTTTGTATTGCAAGATAATAAGAATCGTGAATTCAGAATTATTCAGAAACGAAACTAAGTATTGGACATTTATACTTACTTATCAAATGTACACTTACAATTTTCAATATAAAATTTTCAATTTGCAATCATTTACAGTTCTCTCAACCAGATATTCCTGAAACTTACAAGGTCTCCATGATCCTGCAATACGATTGGTTCTTTGTTACTGTGCATTTCATATTTTGAAATTCCAATATAAGCGGTGCTACCCCAAATTTCGATATTGTTTTGCACTAAAACTCCATTATGAATTATCGTAACTCGTGCCGCAGATTTTACGGTACTGTCAGTATTGAATTGCGGGGCAGTAAAAATAATATCATAACTCTGCCATTCACCCGGGGGGCGGCAAGCATTAACCAAAGGCATTCTTTGTTTATAAATACTGGCTGCCTGTCCATTACTGTAAGTTCTGTTATTATAATTATCCAACACCTGCACTTCATATCGGCCCATTAAAAATATTCCACTGTTGCCACGTCCCTGGCCTTGGCCTTTTACAATATTCGGAGTCCTCCATTCGATGTGTAATTGACAACTGCCAAAATTTTGTATCGTTTGTATATTTCCGCTACCGGGTTTTACCATCATAAAACCACTGTCAATTTTCCAATCAAAATTTTTTCCATTCCTCTTTTGCCAGGCAGCTCCAGTTTTACCATTAAATAAAACAATAGCATCTGAAGGTGCATCGGTACTCATTGAACCGGGAGTAATAATTTTTGGAAGAGGGTTCCATTGTTCAGTAAGTTTCGGTTCATTCCCTTGTGCTTTGATTATAGAGAATGAAATAAGGCAGGTAAAAGAAATAAAATAAATCTTTTTCATTTAAATGTTTTATCGGGTGATTATAAAATCGGTGAAAAGGTTCAAAGGTAATGGTGTAACATCTATACTTTCGACTACTGCACTACGAGGTCCCAGTTTACACCATTCAGTAAATTGATTGAGCTGATCTGGTAACCCTGTTGCTATAATTTCTACACTTCCATCATCTAAGTTTTTGACGGTGCCTTTTACTCCGTATGCTTTCGCTTTTTCAAGGGAACTATGACGAAAATAGACTCCCTGAACTTTTCCTTTTATAATAACTGAAATAGTCTGAAGCATTAGTTTTTTTTCTTGCTAAAAATTTTATTCAGCAATCCTTTCTTCTTTTTTTTATCTTCCACAGCTGCGCCGATAGGAGTGGAGTTGTTATTAAGAACATCCTCTTTTTTCGCAGGCATTACCGCTTTTGCAGTATCCTTTTTTTCTTCCGGTTTTTCCTCAGGTAGTTTTTTGCTTTCGGGTCCTATGTACTCTGTATTATCATAGTCCGATGAAGTACCTGCACCTACATCTTCACCCTCTGCACCGGGAGGCGGCAATTCTGAAACAGTTGATAAGATGTCTGCACTGAATAATTCATTATCAAAATTTTCGGGTTTTACAAATACAGAAGATTTGTCTATGCCCAACGTTTTGTCAGCATATACTTTTCTAAAAAAATATTCCCAGATAGGCCTGGCTGCAAAACCGCCATAACCTCTTGCATCATTTTTGGCTAAATGAATAAAACGATCATCACAACCAACCCAGGCGCCTGCCTCCAATTGAGGAATATAGCCCATAAACCATGCATCGGTATTATCGTTCGTAGTTCCGGTTTTGCCACCCATTTCAACAGCACCCAATCTTCCTCTTAATCCGGCAGCAGTTCCTCTATCAACGGTACCCTGCATCATCCTTGTCATTTTGTATGCAGTTATTTCGCTGATGGCTTCTTTGCGGTTTACGCTATAGTCAAATCTTTTTATAAGATTACCATTCCGATCTTCTATACGTGTTATAAAATAAGGTTTGGTGCTAAATCCTCTTCCGGCAAAAATTGAATAGCCCCACATCATTTCAAACAATGAAAGATCACATGCACCTAATGCATTGGATGGATGTGCTTCCACTTTCGTTGGAATATTTATTCTTGAAAGAAAATCAGAAAACTGTGCAGCGCCTACCTGCTGCATTACATGTGCAGATGCGCAGTTATCACTCCACGCCAAAGCATTTGCCATTGACATCACACCGCCTTTACATGCTTTTGCCGAAGGTACCCATCCACTTCCTTCAAAATATACTGCTGATCTTTCTAATTCCGTTTCGGGTGTCATTCCTCTTTCTTCTATACCCTGAGCATATAGCAAGGGTTTTACTATCGATCCGATTTGTCTTTTTGTTTTTAGATTGACGTGATCGTATTTATAAGTTTTAAAACCTATACCACCCACCCATGCTTTCACTTCACCGGTTACAGGATCCATAACCATAAAGGATGACTGCATCATTTGCTTATGATATTTAATTGAATCCAGTGGCGTCATCACCGTATCTTTTTCACGTTTTGCATTCCATGCAAAAATTTTCATCGATACCTTTTGTAAAAAATTTGCTTTAATTTCTTTATCACTCAATCCATCGGCAGCCAGGTTTGCCCAGCGATCGCTATTCTTCATCGCAGCGTCCAGTATATTTTGATGGTCTTTCCAAATGCTGCCATTTTTTATATAGCTGGTGCTGTTTAATATTTTTTGCATCGTTGGTAAATGGGCGGCTACTGCTTCTTCAGCATATTCCTGCATCCGTGGGTTAATCGTTGTGTAAATTTT
>JANOFP010000302.1:0-4025 GCA_031413675.1 Bacteroidota bacterium | reverse complement strand
GTAATTGTACCCCTTAGCCAGGGCAGTTGGTACCAGTTTATTTTTGTGGGAGATATAACATCAAAATTGTATGAAGTGCGGATGTTTGACTGGAGTGAGAAGCAGGTAATTTATCAGAAAAAAATGTGGGGCGATGTAGATGGTAATATTATTTCATACAGTTATATACCTCAGTTTTCTGAATACCATATGATGAAACCAGTACAGGTAAATAAAACGAAAAAGAAAGGACTTTGCGGATATGTAATGTTGCTTAAGAAATCAAAAGAAGAACAAACAGGCAAACCAAATCCTTAAAACAAATTAAATTATTATATTGAAACACAACTCAGGTTGTGTTTTTTTTATTTATAACAATCAGAACAAGCCATATAATTGTGCATCCACTTTGCGGATGATTTCGCCAAAATCCTCATCCTTTTCAGCAAACTTATTTTTATCTACATCGATTATAAGAAGCGGGCCTTCTTTATATTCTCCGATCCAGCGATTATAAAACTCATTCAGTTTCTTTAAATAATCCAACCGGATATTTTCTTCATACTCTCTTCCTCTTTTTTGAATTTGTCCTACGAGTGTGGGTACTGATGCATTTAAATAAATCATTAAGTCGGGTGGCTTAACCAACGTCTTAAGCGTTTGAAAAAATTTATAGTAATTATCAAAATCTCTTTTACTCATCAATCCCATTTCGTGCAGGTTGGGCGCAAAAATATGTGCATCCTCATAAATGGTTCTGTCCTGAATAACCGTTTCAGTTCCTTTTAAAATTTCAACTAATTGCTGTAGCCGGCTGTTTAAAAAATAAATCTGAAGGTTAAAACTCCAACGGGGCATATCCTCATAAAAATCGTTGAGGTAAGGATTATGATCCACATCTTCAAAATTTGGAATCCATTTGTAATGCTTGCTCAGCATTTCCGTTAGGGTTGTTTTTCCTGCACCGATATTGCCTGCTATCGCAATATGCTTTGGTTTGGGTTTTGTTGCTTTTGCCATGAAACGTATGTCAATTTTTTAATTGTCAATTTTAAAGATAGAGGATTGTTGCCACCAAGTTACATTTTACAATCTTCAATTTAAAAATAATTTAAACCAATTGCCTCTCTAACGATGCGCATTGTTTCCGAAGCACTTTTCCGTGCTTTTTCCGCACCTTTCTCCATTACCTCTTTCATATACTTTTCATCACCCAGTATGTTGTTCACTTTTTCCCGGATAGGTGCGATGAATTTAACCATATCCTCACCTAATTGCTTTTTCATATCGCCATAGCGAATGTTGCAGTTATTATAATCGTCATCAAATTTTTTCAGCGTTGCATCTTCACTAACCAATTTCATCAATAAAAAAATATTTTCGATATAATCTGGTTTTGCAGAATTCATTTCTTTTGGCCCTTCATCCGTTTTTGCTTTCTTCACTTTATTACGAATAAGATCATCCGCATCTGCCAGATACAATGTAGCATTCTGGTTTTCACTTTTACTCATTTTACCACTGCCATCCAGACTGGGCACTTTCACTAATTCACTTCCATAATTAAATGCGATTGGTTCGGGAAAAACATCACCGTAACGGTGATTAAACCGCTTTACAAAATTGCGTGCCATTTCAAGATGCTGTTCCTGATCTTTACCTACCGGAACAAGGCTTGCACGATGTAAAATGATATCAGCAGTTTGTAATACAGGATAGGTTAATAATCCTGCATTAATATTATCAGGCTGTAATCTTCCTTTGTCTTTGAAGGTTGTTGTTTTTTCCAGCTCGCCTTTGTAAGCCAGCATATTTAAATACAAATACAATTCGCTTGTTTCATAAATATGACTCTGACAATACAGTGCTACTTTATCCGGGTCTAATCCACATGCAATATTTTCAGCAAGTACCCGGTGTACATTTTGCTTCAGGTCTTTTGTATCGGGATGTGTGGTGAGTGAATGTAAATCGGCAACCATAAAAAAACATTCATACTCATTTTGCAAGCGAACATAATTTCTGACAGCCCCAAAATAATTTCCGAGGTGAAGAAAACCAGTTGGCCGGATACCACTCATTACTATTTTATTCTTCTTTTCCATTGCGGCGGCGAAGATAGCAAGTTTCGGGTTTAAAGTTTTTCGTTTATTATTTTATCCCTATCATAAGTGATTTTACCCAACCATAAACTATAAACCAGAAAACTATAAACTTAGAATTATATTTGCCCCATGGAAGTAAACGATAAGCTGGTGGATAAAGTGGCACATCTTTCAAGATTGAAATTTGATGACGTTGAAAAAGAAGCTATCAAAAAAGATTTGCAAAACATGATTGCATTTGCCGACAAATTGAATGAACTGAACCTGGATGGTGTAGAACCCATGCTACACATGAGCGATGAAATAAACAGATTGAGAGATGATGAAGTAAAGGGTTCCATCAGCCGGTCAGATGCATTTAAAAATGTACCGGATCATGATGATAAATTTTTTAAAGTGCCGAAAGTTATAAAACCCCAAACCACTAAAGCGGAATAAAGAGAACCCCGTATTAGCAAAAAATACAATCACATGATAATGGATTCAATAAAAAATATTCAGAACTCAGATTCAGGGGTTGGAAGTATTATTCATCTCGAAGATATTCGCAAAAGTTATTTCATGGGCAAAAATGAATTGCCGGTACTAAAAGGTATTTCTCTTGATATTAAACATAATGAATATGTTGCTTTGATGGGCCCATCAGGATCTGGAAAAAGCACCTTGATGAATATTATTGGTTGCCTTGATTCACCAAGCAGCGGTAAATATATTTTAAGCGGCCGGGATGTAAGCGGCATGGAAGATAATGCCCTTGCTGATGTTCGTAATCAGGAAATTGGTTTTGTATTTCAACAATTCAATTTACTACCGAGGCTTACTGCTTTAGAAAATGTTGCTTTGCCACTTATTTATGCCGGCATGGGAAAAAAGCAACGCAAAGAAAAAGCAATGTATGTTTTAGAACAGGTAAACCTAACCGATCGCAGTCATCATAAACCAAATGAACTGAGTGGTGGACAATGTCAGCGGGTGGCTATTGCAAGGGCATTAGTAAATGACCCATCAATAATACTTGCCGATGAACCAACCGGAAATTTGGATTCAACAACTTCGTATGAGATTATGGAAATTTTTGACAAAATATATTCTGGCGGAAATACAATTGTATTAGTTACTCACGAAACAGATATAGCAAATCATGCACGGCGAATGGTAAGATTAAGAGATGGAATCGTAGAAAGCGATAAACAACAATCCCCTATAGCGGCAACTGCATCAGTTTAATTTTTCATTCTTAACGAATCACATCTGATCTATGGCATTTAAAATTTATACAAAAACAGGAGATTTGGGAAAGACATCCTTGATTGGCGGAACCAAGGTATCTAAATCACACCGGCGTATTGAAACCTATGGAACCATTGATGAATTAAATTCATATGTGGGTTTGTGTTTCGATCATTTAAAAACACACAGCATATCCAACGTACTTTCCGAAATTCAGGACCGCTTATTCACCATCGGCTCTGCTTTGGCTTGTGACCCGGACAAAGAAACAAAACTAAAAATTCCTGACTTGCATGAAGCAGATGTGGAATTATTAGAAAAAGAAATTGATAAAATGAATGAAGTTTTACCGGAGATGAAATCATTTGTTCTTCCAGCCGGTCATGTTTCCGTTTCTACATTGCATGTGGCTCGTTGTGTATGCCGCCGGGCCGAAAGATGTATTGTAAGAATGCAGAAAAAAGAATCAGCAGTTGATCCGCTTATTATAAAATACCTGAATCGGTTAAGTGATTATTTATTTGTATTGGCAAGATTTGCCGGACATCAATTAGGGGCAGAAGAAATTCCATGGAAGCCAAGAGTTTAAGTCTGTAATCTTTTTTATTCTCTAAAAGCCAACTTTTGTTGTTTGTATTACGTCTAAAGTTTTTAATTGAATGGCTTTAATCTTTTTTCAAAAATCAAAATTAATTCAGATAGTTAATAGCT
>JANOFP010000301.1:0-21112 GCA_031413675.1 Bacteroidota bacterium | reverse complement strand
GTTTAATCATAATTTGAGAATTATATGGCAAAAAAAATGAAATGGATCGGAGTATTATCTGCAATCGTACTGGTTGTTTCCTGTTTTACTCCCTGGGTGATTATTGAAAGTAAAAATATTATTATAAGCGGAATTGATGCCACCGGAACGAATTATGGTAAGCCTGGTTATTTTCATTTTATCCTTGCATTTTTCTTTTTTATTTTAAGTTTTATAAAAAAAGTAGGAGCAAAAAGGTTTAATCTTTTTGTGGTTGCTGTGAATCTTGCATGGGCTATACGGAATTACTTTGTAGTTACAGCATGTTCTGGAGGTATATGTCCATCAAATCAACCAGGGTTGTGGATGATGTTATTTTCTTCAATTCTTATATTGATCTGTTCTTTTTTTCCTGATGTGGAATTAAAGAAAGAGAATTAAATAATGTGAATTGGAATTTTACTGTTTATGTTTTGTTCTTATTTTATTTTAATCAATCCAGTATTTTCAAACTCTTTTTTATTATTTCAACACATTCCAGTATTTGTTCTTTAGTAATAATCAGTGGCGGTGCAAATCTTATTTTATCACCATGTGTTGGTTTTGCAAGCAATCCGTTTTCTTTTAATTCAGTACAAAAATCCCAGGCTGCTTCTTTATTTGAATGATTAATTATAATTGCATTCAACAATCCTTTACCCCGGATAATACTAATATACGGGGAATTAATTTTCTTTAACTCATCTCTTAGCAATATACCCATTGCTTCTGCATTGGCAGCAAGGTTTTCATCTTTTAAAATTTGCAAGGATACCATTGCTACTTTACAGGCAAGTGGATTACCGCCATAGGTACTTCCATGCTCACCGGGTTTTATCGTCATCATTATTTCATCATCACATAATACCGCACTTACCGGCATCATGCCACCACTCAATGCTTTTCCCAATAGTAAAATATCAGGGCGAATAGCTTCATGATCACATGCAAGCATTTTTCCTGTACGGGCCAGACCTGTTTGTATTTCATCGGCAATAAATAAAACATTGGCTGCTTCGCATAATTGTTTTGCTTTTGAAAGATAACCTGCGTCAGGCACAAATACACCAGCCTCGCCTTGTATCGGCTCTACCAAAAAGCCTGCAATATTTTTATCAGTCAATGCTTCAGCTAAGGCTTTTGTATCATTAAAAGGAATAGAAATAAAGCCCGGCATATAGGGGCCAAAGTTTTTTGTTGCCGAAGGATCACTGCTAAAAGAAATAACAGTTGAGGTACGTCCATGAAAATTTCCTTCGCAAACAATAATTTTTGCCTGACCCTGTTCTATTCCTTTTACTTCATAACCCCATTTACGGCAGAGTTTAATTCCGGTTTCTACAGCTTCCACACCTGTATTCATGGGCAATACTTTATCATAACCAAAATATTCTGTTATATATTTTTCGTATTCACCCAAAAGATTGTTGTGAAATGCACGACTGGTTAGGGTGAGTGTTTTTGATTGCTCAATAAATGCATCTACAATTTTAGGATGACAATGACCTTGGTTAACGGCTGAATACCCACTTAAAAAATCAAAGTAACGTTTACCATCAACATCGTATAAAAAAACACCTTCACCTTTTGCAAGCACTACGGGTAATGGATGATAGTTATGAGCTCCGTATTTTTCTTCGAGTTCTAAATAATATTGAGATGTGGCTGACAGGTTTATTATTTGTTGCATAAAATCTAAATTCTGAAATGAAAAAAAAATTAAGTAAAAAAGTGTTGAGTGAAAAACACGAAAAGTTTCTAAGCCTCCGCTTTAGGAAGTTTGGAAGGGCTTTTATCCTCGATGATTGAGTAAATCGAGATTTCCTTTAAGAATTGATATGTTCATATATGAATAGATAATCCGAAATTTGTCCGAAGGACCCCTTCGGGGATGCAAGATAAGAAAGAAAGTTCTAAGAGGCAAATGCAAGAGTTGTTTCAAATTAAATAAGAAGACTTCAAACACTCAGACTCTTGTCATTCCGAGGCTTTGCGAGGAATCTCAGAGTGATTGAGACAGTAGTGATTTTTAAACACAAAGTTTTTTTGTGACCGAAATGTTTGAGATTCCTCGCCGAAATACTTTTAATTTGAGTATTCATGAAAGCAGGGCTCGGAATGAAAAGAGTCATTATGATTAAAGATATAATTTGGAAATAGTAAATAAATAATTTTATGTCATACACAATTCCGTCCGGTACCAGGATTGGACATATACATTTAAAAGTTACCGATCTTGAACGGGCATTAAAATTCTACCGTGATTTACTGGGTTTTGAAGTGCAGCAATATTATGGTGATAGTGCAGTTTTTATTTCTGCTGGCGGTTATCATCATCATATTGGGTTAAATACATGGCATAGTAAAAATGCAGGGCCTGCACCCGTGAATACAGCCGGGCTCTATCATACGGCTATAGTTTATCCGACAAGAAAAGATTTAGCTGTTGCAGTAAAAAGATTGATCGATGCAAAATATCCTTTGACCGGTGCCTCTGATCATGGGGTTTCCGAAGCTATTTATTTGAATGACCCGGATCTTAATGGCGTTGAACTATATTGGGATAAAGAAAAAGAAGATTGGCCACTAGATGAAAATGGAAAACTGATGATGGTGTCTGACCGATTGGATTTGGATTCATTACTGGCTTTAGCAAAATAATTCTTTTATAAAATAATTTTCGGGTAAGGGAAAATTTGTTATCTCTTCTTTGTTGAATACACCAAATACGGATGAGCCACTTCCACTCATGGATGCATAGACTGCTCCCTGATGATATAATTCTTTCTTGATTGATTTTATTTCCGGATATTTTTTGAAAACAGGCGTTTCAAAATCATTTAGCAATTCTGCTTTCCAGGAATCTATAGGTTGTTGAATGATTTCTTTTCTTTTTTTTGATAACAGGGGAGGAGTGAGTTGTGTAAATGCCCATCCCGTATGAATATGAATACCGGGATTGATAAGAATTATTTTATAGTTTGATAAATCGATATTTATTTCCTCCAATGTTTCGCCACGGCCGGTTGCAAAAGATGGTTTATTTAAAATAAAAAAAGGACAATCACTTCCGAGTTGCAATGAATACTTGATCAATTGTGCGGTTGATAAACCCAATTCAAATTTTTGATTTAGCAGTTTTAAAGTAAAGGCACCATCTGCACTGCCACCACCAAGACCTGCACCCATTGGAATGGTTTTATGGAGATGCATTTTTACAGCAGGCAGTTTTGGAAAATCTTTTTTTAATAATTGATAAGCTTGAATACAGATATTTTCTTCATTTATTGCATCGATTGAAATTCCACTTGTAGTGAATTCGAATGTATCGGAGGCAATTATTTCTAAAACATCTTTGATAAGAATGGGATAAAAAAACGTTTCAAGATTATGATAGCCATCATCTCTTTTATTCAGGATGGTAAGACCAAGATTTATTTTAGCGTTTGGAAAAACTACCATTAAAAAAGCTTGCAGTGATTAAAAGAATAGTTGAAGATTGATAAATAAAAATTACAGGACGTTTAAAGTTACCACGAAACAGGAACGATAAATTGATAGTAGCTCTGGACCGTTCGGGTTTACAAAAATTATTTAGTTTTTCTGCGATTGTTTATTTCGTCCCGTATCGATACTGCCCGTATATAGTCTTCGGCTTCTAATACCTGGTTCAACAAATGATTAAGCTCCTCAAGTGTCATAGTTTTCAGATCTTCCCGACCAGTTATCTCAGGCTCTTCAATAGACACCTCTGATGCTCCTTTTTTCTTTTTACTTTTATCTGAATCCTCCATGATGATGCCGGCGTTTTCTAAAATATTCTCATACGTATAAACCGGGCAACCAAAACGTACTGCCAATGCCAGTGCATCGGAAGTACGGGAGTCAATTTCTACCGTATCATTTTCAGAAGAGCAAACGAGTTTGGAATAAAAAATCCCTTCCTGTAGATCACAAATTATTATTTCATGCAGGGTAAGTCCAAATGCATTCATAAAATTTTTCATGAGATCGTGAGTGAGTGGTCGGCTTGGTTGCATTTTTTCCAGGGCAACAGCAATCGCCTGTGCCTCGAAACCACCAATAACAATTGGCAGCCGGCGAACACCATTTACTTCTCCCAATACAACGGCATAGGAATGCGTTTGGGTAATGCTGTGCGAAAGGGCTACTATTTCCAATTCTATTTTCTTCATAACCAGCCACGAAAATAGTCATTTTAATAAAAAAAGCAGCTTATTAAAGCCGCTTTAAAAAACTTAATTTATTAAAAAATTACGTATTGCTTTATTAAAGTCCTTTCATCTTCTTAATTGCCTCATTCATTTTCGGTACCACATCAAAAGCATCACCTATTATTCCATAATCAGCAGCTTTAAAGAAAGGCGCCTCCGGGTCTTTATTAATAACTACAATCGTTTTACTTCTGTTTACACCTGCAAGATGTTGTATTGCTCCTGAAATGCCGATAGCAATATATAAATTTGGCGCTATAGCAAGTCCCGTTTGTCCTACATGTTCATGATGTGGCCGCCAATCTGTATCTGCAACCGGGCGGCTACAGGCTGTAGCAGCTCCCAGCAATTTTGCCATTTCTATAATCATACCCCAGTTCTCCGGACCTTTTAATCCCCTGCCAGCACTTACTACTAAATCCGCTTCGCTTAATGGAACCTCTCCTGTTACTTTATTTACAGCTGTTATTTTTATTTTTGGTGTATCAACTGTTACGTTTAATAAAACTACTTCTGCGGTTCCTTCCCCTGCAATTGTTTTATACGAGTTTGGTGCGACAGCAATAATTTTTACTGGAGTTGTTATTGAAATATTTGCAAATGCTTTGCCCGAGAAAACTGCCTTCTTCACAATGAAACCATTACTTGTATCTGGCAATGCTATTGCACCCGATACCAATCCTGCTTTTAACTTTGCAGAAAGTCGGGGTGCTATGGATTTTCCATTTACATTGTTTGAAAAAATAATTACAGTCGCACTACTTGCGGTAACTGCTTCTGCAATTACATTCGTAAAAACCTGTGCATCTACATGATTCAATAAATCATTATTAGCATGATAGATCTTTTTAACGCCATATTTACCCAATGCCGCTAAATCGTCATTACTATTTCCAAGAATAACAGCTTCGGCAGATACACCTAATTGCGTTGCAAGCGTACTGCCATAAGTCAATGCTTCAAGAGAAGATTTTTTTACGTGACCATCAGCGGAATCTATATAAATCAGAACTGACATATTTTTATTTTTAGTTTATATTTTTAATTAAATCACTTTAGCTTCTTCATGAAGAAGTCTTATCAATTCTTCAACATTATCCGGTGAAACTAATTTTACGCCAGCTTTTGCCGGAGGTAATTCAAAACTCGTTATTGCAGTCAATGCCTCTATTGCAATGGGCTCGACTACTTTTAACGGTTTAGTTCGTGCAGCCATAATACCACGCATATTCGGTATTCTTTGTTCTGCCATTCCTTTTTGACAACTTACCGTAACTGGAAATTCAACTTCACATATTTCTTCACCACCTTCAATTTCTCTTGTAATGATTGCTTTGTTTCCGCTCTGTTCAAACTTTGTTGCTAAAGAAACATATGGCAAATTCAAAAGCTCGGCAACCATTCCACCTATTGATGAACCATTATAGTCAATTGTTTCTTTTCCGGTAAAAATTAAGTCATACCCAATTTTAGCTACCTCAGCAATTTGAGAAGCAATAAAAAAACTATCGTGGCTATCCGCATTTACACGAATTGCTTCATCGCCACCTAAAGCCAATGCTTTTCTGATTATCGGGTCAGCATCTGCACTACCAACAGTACAGAGATGAATAACGATTGAAGGGTCTTTTTCTTTCAACTCAATGGCACGAACAAGAGCATACCATTCATCGTACGGATTAATTATCCATTGAACACCGTTGTTATCGAATTTCGTGTTGTTATCTGTGAAGGCTATTTTTGCGGTAGTGTCCGGCGTTTTGCTGATGCAAACAAGAATCTTCATATATCTATAATTAAACTTGTAATATTGGTTGTTTATGCAACTAAAGCAAAGATAGGGGAGGCGGATAAGAATTAGTAATTATTGATTAATATTTTTTTTGAAATGAACAGAATTGATAAGATAAATGAAATGCTGCGGGAAAGCCCAACTGATAGTTTTCTTCAACATGCATTGGCATTGGAATTTATAAAACTGAATAAGGATGAGGATGCAAAAAAACTATTTGAAACAATATTAGAGCGAGAGCCGGATTATGTTGGCAGTTATTACCACCTTGCCAAACTATTGGAACGATTAAATGATAATGAAGCTGCAATAAAAGTATATGAAAAGGGTATGGAGGAATCGAAACGGCTTGGCGATAATCATGCGTTTGGTGAGTTAAGAAGTGCTTATGAAGAATTGGTTTTTTAAGCCTAAAGGGCTGTTTTATTATATTTGAAAACATTAATTTGATTGATTGATATAAGATGGAAATGTTGAAAGAATGAATTTACTTGCCAGATTTAATGAGTTTATTAAAAAGGAAAATCTTTTCTCACCAAAAGATAAACTGCTGCTTGCCGTAAGTGGTGGTGTGGATTCTGTTGTACTGTGTGAACTCTGCAAACAATCAGGATTTGATTTTACTATAGCTCATTGCAATTTTCAATTAAGAGGAGAGGAGAGTGAACATGATGAACAGTCTGTAAAAAAGCTTGGGAAAAAATATGGGGTTGAACTGCTGATAAAAAAATTTGACACAGAAAATTATGCTGGCGAAAACAAATTATCCATCCAGGAAGCAGCAAGAGTTTTAAGATATGAATGGTTTGAAGAACTAGTGAATAGTCAATTGTCAATAGTCAATAGTGAAAACAGTGGCTCTCCGATTCGCTACACACCACACACAATTCATCTCCTTACTGCACATCATGCTGACGATAATGCAGAAACCCTGCTTATGAATTTTTGCAGAGGTACAGGTTTGCATGGGCTTACCGGCATCCCGGTATCGTATGGGCATATTAAAAGACCATTGCTTTTTTTTACCAAAGAAGAAATTATTTTGTTTGCAAAAGAGAACAATCTTGAATACGTTGAAGATTCATCCAATCAGTCATCCAAGTACACAAGAAATTATTTTCGTAATGAAATTATTCCGGCAATCAGCAAAGTATTTCCGCAGGTAAATGAAAATCTTGTTGACAATATTAACCGGTTTAAAGAGATTGAAAAACTGTATAAACTTTCTGTTAGTGAAATAAAAAAGAAATTGATTAAAGAAAAAGGAGCTGAGTGGCATATTCCTATCAAACAGTTGATGGCTTACAAAAACAGGGCATTAATTTATGAAATTATTTCTGATTTTGGATTTTCTGAAAAACAAATTGATGAGGTGATTAAACTAGCTGATAGTGATTCAGGAAAATATATTGAATCGCCTGCCTTTCATTACCGTTTTATTAAACACCGTCATTGGTTTATCATCAGCCCGGTAAATTCTGCAACATCGGGAATCATTGTTATCGGGAAAACAGATAAATCAATTGGATTTGAAGAAGGGCTTTTAAAAATTGACTGGCTAAACAAGCCGCCTTCAGATTTTAAAAATGAAATTGTGTATTTTGATGATGCGGGAATAAAATTTCCATTAATTCTGAGAAAATACAAACAAGGTGATTATTTCTATCCATTGGGAATGCCGAAAAAGAAAAAGATTTCACGTTTTTTAATTGACAGCAAACTTTCTAAATCAGCTAAAGAAAAAATCTGGGTGATTGAAAGCGATAAAAAAATATTTTGGGTGGTTGGTTATAGAATTGATGACCGGTTTAAAATAACAGCGAAAACAAAATCGGTAATGAAAATTACACTGGTTAATTCCCAAACTGGATAATTTGCGAAGGATCCATATTTTTAATTACATCAATAAAATCCTCTAAAACCGGATAGTCAGAAAATAGTTTACAAGCCAATATGGTAAACCCAACTCCGAATATCGCTCCGAAAATATGTGCTGAGTGATTAATATTTCCATTCCCTTTTTTTTCCATAAGATGTGATACAACTAGGTAAATGGCACCAAATAAAAATCCAGCGATATAAACCGGGATAAACATTAATCCCATTCCTAATAACGGATTAAATAGGATACTTGAAAAAACAACAGCAGATACTGCACCCGATGCACCGAGACTACGGTAATGATAATTGTTTTTGTTTTTTGAATAAGTTGGAATAAGACATGCACCCAATGCAAGGATATACATACTGAGGTATATAAGTTTTCCTTTTGTTCCAAAAATTTCAATAAATTTGTATTCCACACCTGTATGAATTGTACCAATCGATGTTTCTATTTTACTGCCTTCGCCAAAAATATACAGGGCAAACATATTAAAGATAAGGTGCCCGATGTCTGCATGAATCAATCCGCAACTGAAAAAACGGTACCATTGTCCACGGCCAATAGCCGGAGGATAAAAAATTAATTCATCCATCATTTTTTTATTACTGAAAGCAGTAAATGAAATTAAACAGGTAATGCCGATAATGATAAGTGTGATTGATAGTTCCATGTGATAAATGTAGAATCTAAAATTTAGAATATAAAATGTAAAATGAAAACTGGTTGATTATTTGTGATGATACTTTTCATTTCTTAATATAGTGCATGCCCTGTAAACCTGCTCGGCTAAAATAAGCCTTACCAACTGATGCGGAAAAACCAATTGCGACAAACTCCATTTAAAATTTGCACGTTGTAAAACGGAATCATCAAGACCGAAAGCACCACCAATTAAAAACACAATTGTCTTTACACTTTCATTTGCCCGTTTTTGAATAAAAGCGGCCAAACCCTCGCTGCTTACTTGTTTCCCATTTTCATCTAATGCCACCAGGTAATCTTCTTTATTTAAAAAACCTAGAATCATTTCGCCTTCTTTCTTTTTTAAATCCATCTCACTTAGCATGCCGGCATTTTTTGGCACAGGAATAATATTCCATTCCACTTTATAATATTTTGAGATGCGGTTTGTAAATTCTTCCACACCTGTTTTTATATAAGCGTCATTATTTTTACCAATGCACCAGAATTGTATTTTCATTATCTGCTTAAGGGAGTATTAATTGTGTTAAAGATAATTGTACCTGGCCAATTGAATCTTTCTTTTTTAGTAATGTAATTGTAAAAGACAGAGTCTTGTCATTCCTGACAAGACTCTGAAAATGGAATTCATATTTTGTTACCGGACCTCGTTAATTTCTAAAATGCTTTCTTTACTTCTTCCTTAATCTGCACTTCGGTTACCGGTCCATATTTTTCAACAATCTTTTTTATATCAGCCGATTTTCCAACTAAAACAAACTGAAGCTTTTCTTTTGGAAAATATTTTGCAATTATTTGTTTTGCTTTATCCAATGTTAAGCCATCTACATTTTTTTCAAAATTATTGATAAAGGATTCATCAAAGTTGTACCAGAACATTTGTGTCATTAAACCGGCTAATTGCCCTGCTGTTTCATAGCGTGGGGGAAACTGACCCTTTACATAGTTTTTTGCAGAGGCCAAAGATGTTTCATCAATGCCGGTTGAATGTAATTTGTTTAATACCTCAATTGCTTTATCAATCGCAGGTTCCGTTGTTTTGCTTGCTGTAAAGGTTGAGATAGCAAATGTGCCGCCATTCTTTAAAGCAGAGAATTGGCTGCCAGCTCCATAAGTTAAGCCTGTATTTACACGTAATTCATCGTTTAACATTGAAGTAAAGCGGCCACCAAATAATGTATTTACTACATCAACAGAAACATAATCCGGGTTGTTGCGGCTGATACCCGGCGCACCAATATAAAAAGTTGTTTCTTTCGCATCATCTTTATTGATTAATAGCACTTGTTGCTTTGCAGGATTGTTAATCGGTTTTGATGCAAGATTTACCTGGGGTTTTGTTGCTTTCTTCCATTCAGAAAATAAACCTGCGAGTAAGGTTTTCATTTCCGCTTTATTAAAATCACCTGCTATAGAAATAGCTGAACCTTCCGGAAGATAATTTTCTGAATAAAATTTCTTTACATCATCAACTGTCAAAGGTGTAACGGTTGAAATTTTTCCCCGTATGATATTTCCATAAACATGATCACCATACATAAACTTATCAAAATAAGAAGCGATTACAGATCGGGGGCTTTCTTTTTGTTGCTCCAGGTTTACCAGTAGTCTTTTCTTTTCCTTTTCAAATTCTTCTGCATCAAATGTAGGATACAGCATAATTTCTTTCAACAAGTTCAGAATTTTACTTTTATCTTTTGATGCCATTCTTGCAGAGAGTCCGGCAGATTCTTTATTAGCAAAACTTCCAATACTAGCTCCGTTGAAATCTAACTCTTCATCTAATTTTAGTTTTGTAAAATTTTTTGTTCCATGTTTCAATGCAGTTGCAGTTAAGGAAGCCAGTCCAGCTTTTTCGCCATCATAAATAGCTCCGGCAGGAATAATAACGGAGACGTTAATAACCGGTACTTCACGCTGTTCCATTAAATAAATGGTGAGTCCGTTCTTTAATTTGAATTTTTCATATGGTGGTAATTTGTAGCCCTGTGCCGTAACAGATGCCAGCGAATAAACAGCAAGAATACTTGTAACTAAAATTTGTTTTATATATTTCATGATATTTTTATTTGCATTAAATAATGGTAAATCCAGTTTTCAACTTTAATCTTATTCCTCCGTATTCGATTTCAATATGCCAACCGTCCGGTTATTTTTTGTAAAATATTTTACAGTAACTTTTCTTATATCCTCCGCTGTTACTTTGTTAAATGCTGCGGGTGCATCAAACATTTTTTTATAATCGCCAAAGAATACTTCATACGTGCCGATATTATTTGACTTACCGTTGATGGTTTCCACCTGGCCATAAAACTCCATTAGTTTCTGATTTTTTACTTTTTGTAATTCTATTTCTGTTATTCCGTCTTTTTTAATTTTTTCCAGTTCTTCATAAATCGCTTTTTCCAAATCATTTTCATTTATGTTTTTTGCAGTTACAGCCGCAATGCCAAATAAGGTAGGATCAAAACTTTCGCTAAAATTGTTGAATACCTGGGTAGCTAATTGTTTTTTATCAACCAGTGCAGAATAGAGCCTTGATGATTTTCCGCTGGTAAGTATATCGCCGAGTAAAGTCAATGCATAGTAGTCTTCATGTTTTGCTCCGGGTACATGCCAGCCAATACCAAGATAAGGAGTAGCAACATCTTTTTGCATCATTACTCGTCTTTCACCTGTTTGTGGAGGTTCTACAATATTTACTTTGGGTGGTTCGGGTTGTGCAGGAATCGGTTCAATATATTTTTCCGCCAATTTTTTTATTTCATCAAATTTCACATTACCTGAAATAACGGTTACACAATTATTCGGTGCATAATACATTTTAAAATATCTTTCTAAGTCTGCTTGTTTCCAGTTTTTCATATCATCTTCATACCCGATAACCGGCCAATGGTAAGGATGTTCCAGGAATGCGACACCTTGTGCTGTTTGAAAAAGCAAACTCCATGGTGAATTTTCCAGTCCGGTACTTCTTTCACTCAGTACTACACCTCTTTCACTTTCCACCATTTTCGGATCTATACTTAAACTTGAAATACGATCACCTTCCAAATCAAAAATTACTTCTGTAGCAGATGATGGAAACCAGTTGGTATAAACAGTTACATCTTCCCGGGTGTATGCGTTATTTGCACCCCCATTAAATTCCATTGTTTGATCAAATAATTTTGGACCATATTTTTTTGCTCCATTAAACATCATGTGTTCAAAAAAATGGGAAAGCCCAGTTATCCCCTGGTATTCGTTTCGGCTACCCACTTTATAAAACAAATACATATTTGCATTTGGAATGGAGTTGTCTTCCACAATCAAAAATTTCATACCGTTTTTTAATGTGAATGATTTTACATCATCAGCTTTCATTTGTGCCTGAGAGGTTAAGGCTATTAAAAACAATACAACTGTAATAATTTTTTTCATAAATTAAATTTTATTCAGCAATAAAACTAAGGAATCGTCGGTCACCAAACTCACCTTTCATAAAAAAAATGCCCCCGAAACGGAGGCATCTGAAATCTTTTAATGGAAATCTTATTTTAATTCATAATCTTTTTTAAACGACATAAAAGTGGAGCGGTAAAAAATATTTTCAGGTGCTAATTGTGTTGCTTTCAAATAATGATTTAAAGCTTCACCAACGAAATGTGCTTCTTCTAAAACAAAGGCTAAACGGAAATTTTTTTCTGCATCTGTTTCACTAGCACCGACCGGAGCTTGTAATTGATTATAGTAAACTGCATAATCTTCTTTTGTCCAGTATTTCAATTGCTTTCTGTCTTCGTTTTCCTCATCTTTTACCATGGCCGACCAATAATATGTTTTTCCGGGTTTAATAATATTTAATAAATCTTTAATATCAACATGTTTCTTTTTCACCACTTTACTGTGAATGGGTGTTTCTGCCGCTTCTTTATCAAATAGTTTAAATTCAAATTCCTCTGCCTCTGTAAACGCTTTCCAGGAAAGAGGGATAGTTCCTGATACATAATTTATGGTATCCAATTTTGGATCTATCCAGACATTATTAATGCTACGGCTGACAGCTCCAACATTACTCATAAAGTTTTTTCTGTTCTTTTCTGGTGAGCCTTTCGATTTTGTCAACTCATTCCAAACGTATTTAATATAATTAGCACTAACCGATCCACTGCCGCCTTTACAACTGTCTTTTAAACTTCCTGTACTATAATTGCCAGATTTATTTAAAGTGAACATCCGGTTCTCGTTACAGATTAATGTAGCAAAAGAACCAGCAGCAACTTTTAGGGTTGAAGTATTCGTAAGTACTCTGCCAATCTTTGCTTTGGATTCTATATTGTTTTCAAGCACATTTACATTTCCCTTTATACTGTAAACAATAAATTGATTTTCCTGTGCAATAGCAGCATAAGAAATAAAGAAGATTGAAAGGGCGAAGAAAGTTTTTTTCATGTTAAAATATTTAATGGTGTTCTTGAATTGAAGTCTGATGTGGTTCATGTTTAGGTGCTTCAACATGATGGTGATGTCCGAAAATAGTTGCATAATGATATTTTTTGTGTAACCAGGTAGCAAATGCTTCGTAAAAATAGATAACATCTACTGCCAGGGCTATAACATACAAAGTATATTTCATATCCAGTTTTATGCCATACTTGTCGAAAATCATCATGCCAAGGTAAGCAAAAAAAATGGCAGAGAAAACCTGAGCTAATTTTGCCACCAAATGAAACCAGATATGGTCTTCTAAATAATAGCGGATAAAGAGGGACATATGCAGCCAGCCGATAAGGATTGCTACTAACCATGCTACCCATTTTGGTGTCGATTTTATGTAATTACTATCCAGTACCATCGAAAGAATATTTGCCTGCACGATTAAGCCATTCATGTCGGGAATTGATTTACCGGCAACTTTTTCGTTCATCGGTGTAAACTTTTTATCTTCTATATTATTGGGGTCATTATTGATAAATCCCAATAAAACAATCTTATCTTTTAATACCGATGCATCAACATTGTCCATTAATAAATCTTCAGGCTCCAAAACCTGATACTGGTGAACCCGCCTTGTATAATTTATCGTTTCTACTTCTTTATGTCTCTTTATTATTTTATTATAGACATTGATGTCATATTCTTTTAGAATGGCTGTAGTTATTTGCGGGTAAATTTCATTATTAATTTTTTCAACCGGAGAGTAGTAACGGATGGTGCCGATTTCTTCCCCGATCAGGTTTGCATAACCGCGGTTTTTTAGTACATCATCAAAATTATTTTTCTTTATACTAAAGTCGTGAACTTCGGGTACAGCAACGCTTACGGCAACAAGATTTTTTGAATGTCGAAATGCTTCTCTGAGGATTGAATCTTTTTCGGGTTCTTTTTCGCCTTCAAAATAAATATCCAATCCAACAACTTTAGGTTTAAAACTATTTACTTTTTCAATGAGGAAACCCAATTCTGCTCTATCTAATACCCCGGTATTTACAATTACAATTCTTTTATCGATTGGGGTTTCTTCCCCTTTATGAAGTTTTGCATAAGTAATATCATTGAAATCAAAATCTTTCAAGGCCATTTTCATCGGGTTCAATACATAGAAATTTATAGGAATCAACCCCAGAATAATCAAAAAAACAAAAACCCCAATGGTTGCAAAAATGGTATCCCGTTCATACAAATACTTAGTCAAATGTTTTGTATAACGTTTTGTATGATGAGCAATATGCTTATGAAAAGGTTTTTTCATTTAATGTATTAATTTTTTTAAACCGTCATAGAAATCATCATTTAAACTTAGTTTATACTATTTTTCAGAAAATCACTCGTCCTTTTGTTTCATATTGAAACAACTCAATAACCCATATTCCCGTCAGGCATTTGGCAAGTATTCAAACAAATCTAAGAGTAAAACTTTACCAGAATTGTTTTTCAAACTCAATTACTCCAAATGGAGTATCCCGATTACACTACAAATGTGTAAATTCGACTGCTAATTTATGGCAAAAAAAGGTTTCATATTTATTTTAAGCCTGTTACTTGGGTTATTGCAAGTCAATTATATAGCTGGGCAAGCACCACCAAAACCCAGGGATACAACTATTACCGGTCCCCAAACATTTGCCATGGTTGTCGGTATTTCAAAATACCAGTTCATTCGTTCATTAACATACGCCGATAAAGATGCCGAATTGTTTCGGGACTTTTTAAAATCCCCGTCAGGAGGAAAATTAAGCGATGATAATATTTTCATGCTCTTGAATGAACAGGCTCTGGCAACAAATTTCTGGAGCAAGGGTACTAAATGGCTTAAAGCAAAAAAGCTGCAGGGAGGTGACAGGTTATATATCTATTTATCGGGACATGGAGATGCTATCGATGAAGATGAATTCTATTTTTTGACTAATGATTGTAACCCGGCTGGCGATAAAAATAATTACAACGCAACGGCGACTATCCAGTTATTCAACCTGAAAAGCCGTATTACTGAAATGACCGAGAAAGGAGTTGAAGTTTATTTTATTATGGATGCCTGCCGAAGTAACGAATTGCCCGGGGGTAAAGACGGGCAAAAAGCACTGAGCAATGCGATAACACTGAAATCGGCAGGAGAAACAATCATGTTATCAACCGGGGCAGGTCAGGAATCTTATGAAGATCCGAATATGGGGACAGGTCATGGTTTGTTTACTTATTTCCTGGTTGAAGGATTAACAGGATTGGCCGATTCCACAAAGGATAAAAAAGTTTCTTTATATGAACTAAAAAGTTATGTAGATAAAAATGTGCCCAGTTTTGCATTAACCAAGTTTAATAAAAGACAGGAACCCTATATCTGCTGTCCGTCAACTAAAGACGCAACCGTTTCCCAGATTGATACAGCATACTTGCGCAAATGGATACAGACAAAAGAAGGGGCTAGAAGAACAGGTGGCAATTCTTTTTCGTACCGGTATAAATACAGGTATATTTTTACAGACACAGCTTTGTTGAATGCATATAACTCATTTAACCTGGCGGTGAAAGAAAGTAAACTAACCGGAACAAAGTCTGCTGAATTCTATTATGAGCAAATGGCAAAAAAATATCCGGGTGATCCTTACACCTCCGATGCTCAATCGACCCTCGCTGCTGAGTTTGTAAATTATGCTCAGGAAAAAATCAATCTTTATCTCTCTTGCCGCGATGCAACGACTATCCAAAAAGTAAGAAGCCAGATGGATGAATCGGAAGAATCAGAAGAAACGAATGCAACAAACGATCGAATGGAAAAAATTGCCAAGAAGGAATTTTATGAAATAGGTCAGATGCTTGAGAAAGCTATTGGTTTTCTGGAACAGGACGATGCCACCTATGCGAACTCATTGCGGGGCAGAATGTTTTTCTTTAAAGCCCGTGGTTATTTTGGCAAAGACAGAAAAACAGTTGACATCAACCGTGCCTTTCAATATGCTTACCAGGCATATGCTACTGAAAGGGATGCTGCTTATTTAATGAATACTATTTCATCTCTGCATTACGACAATCACAGCTACGACAGCGCCGTTTATTATGCGGCAAAAGCAATTTCAAAAGCACCCAACTGGCGGTACCCTTATGTGAATCTTGCAATAGCATACAAAAGCATGGCAAAATCTGACTCCGCCATTAAGTACTATCGCAGATCTATTCAACTCGATCCGGGTAACGCAGATGCGTGGGTGGATATGGGAAGTTATTATCATACTATCAACCGGGTGGATAGTGCCATTGCAAACTATAGCCGTGCGTTGATATTAGACCCTCAGAATGTTTATGCAAGTAATAATATCGGCTGGCTCTATCTTGGTAAAAAGAAATACGATTCAGCCGTACTCTATTTCAGAAAAAGTATTTCGTTAGATCCAAAATTTATAAATGCGTATAACGGAATGAGCCGTGCCTTTGTAGAGAAAAAACGATACGATTCGGCACGATTGTATTTTGATAAAGCATTTATTAATTATCAGGACAAATCGATTGTGAATATTTATATCGGTAATTTTTATAAAAATTTAAAAGAGTATGATTCGGCGCAGATTTATTACAAGCTTGCTATTGCTACCGATCCTACCTACGAAGAATCGTATAATAATTTGGGTCGTATTTTCTTTGAAACAAAAAAGTATGATTCGGCACTCAGTTATTTTTCGCAAGCTTTGAATGTAAATCCCTACTCCGCATTTTCTCTGGTAAATACGGGTATGGTATATCGTGAATTGAAACAAATGGACAGTACCTATTCTTATTTTCAAAAAGCGATAAGTCTTGAGCCTGGCAATTCGATAATCTTAAATAACCTGGGTGTAGTGTATAAGCAGGATAAGCAATATGACTCAGCAAAAAATTATTTCCGAAGAGCCTTGCAGATACGACCTGACTATTTGCCTGCAAATAATAACCTGATGCGTGTATTTAAAGAACTGGATCAACTGGATTCTGTAACCAATTTCTTAAAAGACAGCCGTGGGTTTAATGAAATGAATACAGGTTCTTTAAATGAAATTGGATTGGCTTTTCTTGATTTAAAAAGGTATGATTCTTCTAGAACTTATTTGAGAAAATCAATTGTATTTGATCCTGCCAATGCAAACACCTATGTACATATGGGCCTGGCATTCTTAAAAGAAAATAAAAGAGTGGACTCGGCTAAATATTATTTACAAAAAGCAATCGGCCTGGAACCGGAAAACGTTTATGCCAATATCAATCTTGCTGCAGTTTTCAAACAACTGAATCAACTGGATTCTGCCGGTTATTATTTCCGAAAACAAATTTCAGGAAGAACCGAAATGAATGCAACGGCTTATTTGAATATAGCAGCTTATTATTATGAATTGCGGGTTTTTGATTCTGCAATTGTTTATTATAAAACGGCCTTAACACTTGATCCGGATTTATTATCTGCAATAAACAATATCGGTTCCTCGTATATGCGAATGGAGAAGCCGGATTCTGCCTTTTTATATTATCGAAGAGCAGTTCAGATTGATTCTACATATCCAAGTGCCGCTTTAAACCTCGGCTTGTTGTATCATTCCTTAAATAAATTTGATTCAGCAATTGTATTTCTTGAAAAAGCAGTCCGGCTTACACCGCGGAATGCAAACACACATTATCAATTGGCGTGCAGTTATTCTTTAAACAATCAAAAACCAGAGGCCGTCCGCTATTTACAATTGGCCGTTGACAAAGGGTTTAAAGATTATGAAAGCCTGATAACCGATCCGGATTTGAATGGTATGAAAAATTATCCACCATTTGCTGAGTTTGTAAAAAAATATTTACCGGATTGGAAAGGGCAGTAAACCCTTTAAATAACATATTGTTTGAAAATCGCAACTATCTCATTGAACTTCGTTAGTATAATACTGCGGGAAAAAGCTCTTTTGCTTATTATTAATAAATTAATCAGCCGATGCGTAGAAATAAAGCTCTATTTACGTTTGTCCTTTTGACAGCAGCCATAACATCACATGCCCAGTCGTCGGATAGCACAAAAAAAATCAGTCATTTTTCAGGCTCAATCAGTTTAACCCACAATGGGATTTCATTAGTGCCTACATTTTCACTTGGAAAACCGGCTGCCATTTTCCTGTTGTCTATCGGAAGAGGTAAGCTCACTTTTGAACCGGATATTCGTATTGCGTTGTCAGGTAAACCATGGAGTATGTTGTTTTGGTGGCGTTATAAATTTGTTCAGAATGAGAGATTCAGGTTTTCAGTGGGAGCACATCCCGCAATTAATTTCCGTACCATGCGGTTGCCTGTGAACGGAGATACAACAAATGTAATTGTGGCCAGAAGATTCCTGGCTGCTGAATTTGTTCCTAACTATATTATTTCAGAAAATATCAGCGTCGGTATTTATTACCTTGTATCACGGGGTTTTGACATAGCAACTCCAAAGCATACTCATTTTCTTACTCTCAATACAAATATCAGGAACATCAAAATCGGCAACCAGCTGTTAGGCCAGGTCATTCCTCAACTTTATTATTTAAGACAGGATGGCGTTGATGGTGTTTATATTACTTCTACTTTCAATTTGGCTAAAAGGAATTTCCCGGTTTCTATTCAATCTATCATCAATAAGGAAATTGAATCGGAGATTGTCGGCACCAAAAGCTTTGTCTGGAACTTTAGTGTGATCTACTCCTTCAATAAGAAATATATTCAGCAAGTCCGTTGAAATTCAGGAATAGAATTGTTTGAATCTCACAACTAGTGTTCATGCAAACGTCACCTGGCATTAAATATCTTTCACTTTCTCCCCGTCTTGCTTCACCTTCAATGCTTTTTTAGTAACCTTTAAATCTTTGAAATAGCCTATTGTTCCTATATCTACATACAGACCTACATATCCTTTCTTGACTTTGCCCAGCATTTTATCCACAATAAACGAAGAATGCTTCATGTCATTGATGAACATTTCGGCAGTTTCACCATTCACTTCAATTCTCATTTTTATCCACTCATTCAAAGCCACAGGGGCAGAGCCTTCATACGACCCCGCAGGGTAGTTTTTTCTTAAAGTTTCAAATTTGGCATGTGGATACGAAAAATACTGGACGGCATGATTTCTGAACATTTGGTTACTTACTCTACCCACTTTTGGACGTAGATAAATAGACTCAAAAGCAGAATCATCTTCTTGCACTCTGAAAAAAATACCGATGAATCCTGCAATGCCAGGGTAAGGTGCAGGGTTCTGTAATTGGCTATACATTTTGACTTCTATGGTTCCGTTTTCAAAATCCTCCAATCCCACAAGGCGTGCATAATGAGGCTCATCAACTGTTGCCTCAAGACGATTAACATCGAAAGGAATTGCTTTTAAATCCCGCTCAATTTTCAAAACCTTTTTGCCTTGGAATTTGATTATTGAACCCGTAACATTTCTTAATTCAAACTCCTGGTTCTTCAGCTTTAGGTTTTGTCCAAAAGTTGCAAGGGAGTAAAGGCTGAGTGTTAAGATCAGGGTATATGTTTTTATCATGTTATTAGAAGTTTTAGTTTATAAAAAATTATTTAGACTGCGATTGAAATATCATCTGATTTTTCTTTTGCTTGTGCAAGAGTAACTGTTTTGCCTAATGCACCAAATTCATGCAGGTCACCGAATACTTCGATACGTATAGATTGGTCAATGCCACCGACACGTAAAGGTTCAAAACCATTGTCATGAATTAATTGTTCGATATCTGTATTGATACTAATATCATCAGTAGCATAAAACAAAACATTAGCTGGTTTTTGAAAAGCTGCATTGATTAATGAAGCAACACCCAATGTGCCCAATGCTTTTGCAAGCTTTGCATTTTTAGGAAGCAGTGCAGAAAGTATTTCACCTGCTGACTCGTTTTCACCAATAATTTTTTTAAAACCACCTTTTTCATCCGGCGCAATCGGATTAGAGGGATCAACAATTATCTTTCCTTCCAGCTCTGTAGTATATTGATGCAGCAATTCTTTGATTGCATTGAACCACACAGCAAATACAATAATATCTGCTTCTTTGATAGCTGACGCAATGTCCATTGGTTGCGCCAGGTTTCCCAGCTTTTTCGAAAGCACTGATGCTTTTTCGATTGTTCTGTCTGCAATAATAACTGCACGGTTTCCTTTTACAAGATTTGTGGCGACGGCTGTACCGATGTTACCCAACCCGATAACGGCAACTTTTGTTTTTGTATTCATAAGAAAATTTTTTAATTGTGATGAATGATTTAAGAATACAAATTTCCACCGAAACAAGATGGTTATCCAATGAACTGTTTTAAGAAATGCTCTTGATGTAGATTAAGATTTCATCCTTTTGTTGCGCAAACGGCTAAGAAATTCGGGTGTTATACCTAAAAAAGAGGCGATCTGTATTTGCGAAAGACGGTTGACAAGATGCGGCCAGGTGTCAATAAAATATTGATAGCGATCTTCAGCCGTAGAGCTTATCGTTTGCAATAAACGTTTTTGAATACTTACATAACTGTTTTCAATAAGCACCCTGAAGATGCGATGAAATTTTGGAGCCTGTGTGTAAATGGTTATGAGATTGTCATGAGCTATTTTCAATACCATCGTATCTTCTAATGCATCGATGTTCAATTCAGATGGGGTTTCACTATAAAAACTGCCAAGATCGGAAATCCAGTTATTCTCAGCAGCAAACTGCAGGATATGCGTGCCCCCTTTTTCATCTATTTTATACATCCGCAAGCAACCTCTTACCACAAAATTCATTTGTTTACATGTATCGCCTTCCTGAAGTACATATTGCTTTTTACGATAAAGACGTGGATGAAACTTCTGCGTCACCAGTTCTTTCTCCTCTTTGTTTAAAGTTATAAGCCGGTCAAAGTAATTGAGCAATGGTTCAACAGAAGCCTGTGATAAATTTTCGTTCATTTGAGCTGCATAATTATATTGCCTGTTTCAAATACTTTGGTAAATTTAATGATACTCAACTTAAACTGGTGT
>JANOFP010000300.1:0-1743 GCA_031413675.1 Bacteroidota bacterium | reverse complement strand
ATCCGAGTCTTGATAAAGAAATTTCAACTGCTATAAAAAATACAATTAATGATTTGAAAAGGGATGGTCATGAAGTAGATGAAGTGGAATTTAATTTGCTCAATTTTATTGTTCCAGCTTATTACGTTCTTACAACAGCTGAAGCATCATCCAATCTTTCAAGATATGATGGTGTGAAATATGGTCACCGAACACAGCAAAAAGAAATTGACCTTACTGAATTTTATAAACAGACAAGAAGCGAAGGTTTTGGAAAAGAGGTGAAACGCCGGATAATGCTCGGCACATTCGTATTAAGTGCCGGCTATTATGATGCCTATTTTACCCGGGCACAAAAGGTTCGCAGTCTGTTGCATGAAAAAATTCAACTGGCATTTAAAAATTATGATTTTATTATCATGCCCACTTCACCAGTTACTGCATTCAAGATTGGTGAAAAGAAAGATGACCCGATCGCTATGTACCTTGCTGATATTTATACCGTAATGGCAAACTTAGTTGGCGTTCCTGCTATTTCACTTCCACTTTATAAGCATAGCAATGGAATGTCCTTTGGCCTCCAGGTGATGGCTAACCGCTTTGATGAGTTATCTTTGCTGCAATGCGCTGATAAAATTTTATCGAATGCAGTAAGTTAATAAATTCGTGTTCCAGTTTTAAAAATTAAATAATCAGAGACTTGTCATACCGAACGATGAATTTAAGACTCATTATAATTTAGGAAAAGGTAGTGAGGTATCTCAAACTTTAATGACTCAAAGATACCTCTCAGCTTTTCGGCGGATCCGGTATGACAACACTCATCACTATTAATGATTCATGTTTCAATATAGATTTTTCATGCAAATAAAATTTATCTTCATCATTTTATTTATTTTACAACTGCATGCATCTGTAAATGCTCAGATGGATTCTTCATTTAAAAAAATTGCAGTTACCGATTCACTCCGTAAAGCAGATGCACTAAAAAATATCATTCCGGTAAATGATCTTAAATCAGGGTTTAAAGATTTATTTATCACATCCGCTATATCCAATAACATTGATGGAGCTCAGTTAAATCCCCGGGCAATTAATTTTGTTCAGGATTATATTGGTAAGTATCAAAAAAAGCTGATTGATATGAAAAGTTGGGGCAGGCCTTATTTTGATATGATGGATGTGATACTAAGCCAGCATGGCATACCCCGGCAAATGAAATATCTTGCTGTTATTGAATCGCATTTAAAATCGTATGCTGTATCCTGGGCTGGTGCTGTTGGTCCCTGGCAGTTTATGCCTGGTACTGCAAGACAAATGGGGTTAAGGGTAAATAATTATTATGATGAAAGAACTGATTATTATAAAAGCACTCATGCTGCAGCAAGATATTTAACCGATTTATATACCATTTACAGAGATTGGTTGCTGGTGATAGCTGCTTATAATGGCGGGCCCGGCAATGTAGATGCTGCAATACGAAAAAGCAAAAGCAGGGATTTTTGGACATTACAAAACTATCTGCCTGCCGAATCAAAAAATCATGTAAAAAAATTTATAGCCACACATTATATTATGGAAGGCGGCGGCGGTATAACTACACTTACAAAACAGGAATCAAACGATCTTAAACTTAGTAATGCAACGCTGATTACTGAGCTTACAACTGAAGAAATAAATAATTCAAAAACTTTAACGATAAGCGGCAGGTATAACTCGGTTGTGATAACGGGAAAAATTGCAATGGACATTATTAGCTTTAAC
>JANOFP010000299.1:0-8374 GCA_031413675.1 Bacteroidota bacterium | reverse complement strand
TAAATGCAGCACGAATTGCAATTTCTGTTTTACCAAAACCAACATCTCCACAAATCAATCGATCCATTGGCGACAGGGATTCCATATCTTTTTTTACATCTGCTGTTGCTTTGCCCTGATCAGGCGTATCCTCATAAATAAAAGATGCCTCCAATTCTGTTTGCATATAATTATCAGGTGTGTGCTGAAAACCCTGTTGCGCTTTTCGCTGTGCATATAATTTTATAAGATCAAATGCAATCTCTTTTACTTTTGTTTTCGTTTTTTCTTTGATTCTGTTCCAGACATCACTACCCAGTTTATTTATTTTAGGAACACTTCCATCTTTGCCTGTGTATTTCGCTATTTTATGCAGCGAATTGATATTTACATATAAAATATCCTTGTCTTTGTAAATCAACCGGACTGCCTCCTGCAATCTTCCACCTGATTCTATTTTTTGTAATCCACTATACACTCCCACACCGTGATCAATATGTGTTACAAAATCGCCGGGTTGCAGTTCACGCAACGTTCGCAAAGTGATTGCTTTATTTTTATTGTATGCTTGTTTTACTTTGTATTTGTGGTAGCGTTGAAAAACCTGGTGATCGGTATAGCAAACAATTTTTAAATCAGTATCAATAAAACCTTCGTGGATAGAAGTTGCAATCGGATTAAAATTTATTTCAGCTTTTAAGTCAGTAAAAATAGTATGCAATCTTTCTAATTGTTTTGGATTTTCAGCAAACAAATACAATTGAAAACCTTTGCTTTCCCAATTCTTTAGATCTTTTATTAATAAATCAAACTGACGGTTAAAGGCTGGCTGTTCTTTTGTTGAGAAACAAATTCGATGCGGCGAACAGGTAGCCGGAAACGATTTCATAACTCCGAAATTCACTACATGCCGTGTACCTATTTTTTCTTCAAACCCATCCGCAGTTATAAAATCATTTAAACTGATTTCCTTTCTGATGTACCGGTCTTCTTCATCAACCATCAATTGCTTTTTATTTACAGTTGCTAGTTGACTGACACTTGCCATTTCACGATTCGCTATTGACAACTTCAAATCCTCTTCACAATCCAACAATCTTTCTTTACAGATTTCATAATCCTGAATCCATACAACTGTATTTGCCGGGAGAAAATCGAATAAAGAAATTCGTTCCGCATCGTTTAGTTGTGAATCTACATTTGCGATGATACTTACCTGTAATAACTTTCGTTCACTGAGTTGCGATTCCGGATCAATGATACGGATCGAGTCTACATCATTTCCAAACAACTCAATACGATAGGGTTTGTCATTCCCAAAAGAATAAATATCGAGTATGCCGCCACGTATGGCAAACTGACCCGGCTCGTAAACAAAATCAGTTCTTTCAAAACCTAAATCAGAAAGTTTTAAAAGTAAGCCACCAACATCCAATACATCCCCTGCTTTTATATAAATAATATTTGCAGAAAGTTTTTCAGGTATCACCACTTTTTCATGCAATGCTTCGGGGAATGTTACCAATATTTTTCGCCTCACTTCCCCCCTCTCCTTTTGGAGAGGGGTTGGGGGTGAGGTTGCAAATTTCGTTAAAGCTTCTGTTCTCAGCATTACATGCGAAGCATTTAACAGTTTGAAATTTTTTTTATTTTTAAATGAAGATGGAAAATAAAATAAATCCAACGCTCCTGTAAGATTTTCCAATGTGTTATGAAAATAAGCAGCTTCTTCAGCATCATTACAAACTACCAGATGATTAAGCTGCGAACAGGATGGATGTAATAAAGCAGAGGCGACTATAAACTGTGATGAGCTGCCATGAAGATTTTCAAGCTGAATTTTTTGTGGCTGGGCTCCCGAGGGGTCTGAACAAGAAATAGAAAGTCTGTCCGCAATTTGAAAAAGACGGGGGGAATCACTGTACTGCTGCAACAAATCCTGAACACTCATGAAGGCACAAAGATAAAAGTTGAAATTGAATTTAAAGGGAATAAAAAAATAAACAAAAAGCAATTGTCAACTTTCATTGTTCAAGTCTTTAAACTTGAAACCACAAAAATTGTTGCTATTGAGAACTGCAATTTTTTGACTACTGACTATTTTCTTCAGATTGAAACCTATTTCACCACCTGACGTACAAATCTTTCACTCTTGTCTCCCATTATTTTTAAAATATAAGATCCGGAATTATACCTGCTTAAATCCAATAATGCATTTTCATAACGTTGCCTGCGCTGCATCATCAGTCTTCCACTCATATCAAACAACTGCATGGTGATATTTTGTGTTTGTAATTTTCCAACAACAATCTGCATCTTATTATTTTCAACAGAAATATACTTTATAAAATCTTTTGTATTGGAAATATTCGGCACTCCGGTAGCAACTGTAGTTAATAGAGTAGTAAACAAACCCCTGCCATGTGTTGCTGCAACAAGCGTATTATCTGAAGTTCTTAATTTCAACATTGCTACTTGCACATTTGCCAAACCTGAATTATTAGTTATCCATTGCGTACTGGCACCGTTTAAAACAGAGGTTGTCCATACACCCAATTCAGTTCCTAATATTATTCCACCATTACCACCGGCTGCTCCATTAAGTTGAGCATTTGCAGGTGCAAATAAGCACCACCAAACTGGCATATCAGGCAGGTTACCTTCTATATTGTTGAATGTAGTTCCACCATCCGTACTTTCCCACACACTTCTTACTCCATAATTAGATAACGTTGCAATAATATGATTCGCATTTGCCGGATCAATATCGAGTGATGAAAACGCAGCACCGGCAGTAAAATTAGGATCACTTGAATTAGCCACTCCAATGGTTCCAAAATTTGCAAACCCGGGACTTGTTGAATTCGCATTTAATAATTTTACTACCATTGGTAAAGTTGAACCATTGATTGGAGATAACCCCATCCAAACAGTGTTGCCCCCGGATGGATCCACTTTCACAAATGTTACTTCTCTTGCTCCAAATCCAGCAACAGTTACTTGTGTTCCAACCGGCGTAGTAGTCCAGTTGCGTATAAAAAAATAAGTGCCCGCATCATCACCGCAATAAAGAATATCTGATGCATCATCTAAATCAGTTGGATTAATAAATTGACCACGGGTATTAAATACGGTGCTCGCAAAACTAAATGTGCTTCCTCCATTTATTGAAAAATTAAACCTGTTTCCAGTATTAGAAGTAATTTGTAATTGTCCATCTGTCTGATCAATATGTGGCCAACCACCATCACCCCCTGTTGCATTTGTTGTTGTATTGATTCCTGCATTTGTAAATTTTTGCGTGCCATTGTCCTGTGAGCCAGCTAAAAAATAATTTACATTGCTTGGGTGATAGTCAGCACCATAATATTGTGTACTGTTAAATCCATTATTTTTATTAGTAAATGTAGGCGTTGCTGAATTTGCGTCAGTTGAATAAAAAATACCCCCATCATTACCTATAATTAATTTTGAAGATCCATTAAATAATATTGCATGCTGATCCACATGATATAACCCTACGCCAAAACCAGCCCATGTTACTGCTGCTGGATTTGGATTCCCGGCATTTGTAGATTTTGCGAGATTTAATCCGCCTACTATTAGCGTATTTTCATTTGTAGGATCTACGGCTGCAATCAAATCATACCATGCTTGTGAATTTACACCATTATTTAATTCTCCCGGGGCTCCTATTGAATCCCAGATTGTACCACCATTTGCAGAGCGGTAAATGCCAGTTACCTGAGTATCATTTGCACTATCCTGCATTAACACATATAATCTTTGAGGATTAGATGGGGCTATAGCAAGTTCTAATCTTTGTGTAACATTTACCCGAACCGGAGTAACATCTTGCCAGGTATTCAAAGCACCGGCATTGACACCATTTGTTGCAAAAGAAGATTTATAAATTGAACCACGACCAAAAATACCTAAGCATGCATATACATCACCATTGGATGCAACTTCCAAATCTGTTGCACGACCCGTAGTAAATCCGGGTAAGGGTGCACCTAAAACCTGTACCCATGAATTACCGCCATTCGTCGATCTTTTAACCCCACGAGAAAATCCAGTTAAATTTCTTAATGAAGCGTATATATTTCCGCTACTGTCTTGTGCTATATCCTGTACAAATTCAAATGTTGAATCGGATGGAGTAGTTACAATTGTAGAGGCGAGGACGTTCCATGTAGTACCGCCATCTATACTTTTAAAAATTCCCCTGCCCCGGATTGCATCTATATTAAACCAACCTTCGCCGGTACCGGCATACATAATGTTTCCATTTAATCTGTCTTGTAATAAACAGGTAATAGCAAGGTTTGGTAAAAAATCATTTATGGGAGTAAATGTAGATGATGCACTGGTAAAATTTGTTGACTTAAATAAACCACCGCTTACGGATCCTATAAAAACAGTATTACCAGTTGCATCACGTTTATCAATCATAATAGTTCTTGCTCTGCCCCCAACATTATTGGGTCCTCGTTCTGACCAGGTCAATGCAGCTATACCCGTCAACCTTGCTTGTTGTAACGTTTTCATATAAAGGTTTGCCGCATCTAATCGCTCCACAGGAACCCTGTTAGTATGCGGGTCGCGGGTCATTTGGATTTTCTGCTGAATAGCTAATTCAACCCCATCCATTTCTGATTCTTTAAAACTTATTTTTTCTTGCTTTTTAGTTGCACAAGAAATAAAAATGGTTGAACAAAGTATAAATGCCAGGGCATATTCAAATCGCTTCATTATTATACAGATTAAAGATTTATTAGATAAGTAGATAAAATTACTAAACAGAATCTATTCTTGATATACCAAATATAAAGTTTCTCATTTACCCGGTTTACAGAATTTATCAAGTTGTTTTGCCTATTTGGCAAAATACTCTACATTTATCAAACGATTGCTTGCCATTTGGCATTTAGCGGTGTTCCCTTTTAAAGGAATACCGCTTTTTTATATTCAATTTCAATTCTATTAAAACTACAATTTCAGTATTTTCACTTATCAATATAAACAAGAATGGCAATACTTCCCTGGCAAAAAGGCAAAATAATTAAAATAGAACATGAAACCGCTTTTACCAAACGCTTTTGGATAGAAGCAACTGAAGCAACTTCGTTTAATTTTATACCCGGGCAATTTGTAACACTCGATCTTCCTATTCATGAAAAAGTAAATAAGCGGTGGAGAAGTTATTCCATTGCATCCTGGCCCGATGGTTCGAATGTTTTTGAACTGGTAATTGTATTATTGAAAGACGGTGCCGGTACCAACTATCTTTTTAACGAAGTAACTGTTGGAAGCGAAATTGTTTTCCGCGGCGCATTGGGTGTATTTATATTAAAAGAGCATGATTTGGATAAAGATTTATTCCTGATTTGCACGGGTACGGGTATAGCCCCTTTCCGCAGTATGGTACATCATATAAAAAATCATTCCATAGCGCATAAAAATATTTACTTGTTATTTGGCACCAGAACCAAAGCTGACCTTTTATATTATGAAGAACTGACTCAGTTGCAAAAAGATTTACCAGGCTTTCATTACCTACCTGTACTTTCCCGTGAAGATTGGGAAGGGAAAAAGGGATATGTACATGCCGTATACGAAGAACTATGTGCTGCAAAACAACCTGCCCATTTCTTTTTATGTGGCTGGAAAAATATGATTGATGATGCCAAGCAACGGATTGTTTCAATGGGGTATGATAAAAAATCGATTCACCAGGAATTATATGGTTAATCAGAAATACTTAGCAAATTTTTTATGTATGATTTAAAGCAATCCATCCGTTGATATTTCTCATGTTCGTTTTTGACTAGTACTTCTTATATTCGTAAAAATCAATTTGCATGGGTTCGGTTTCACTGATTGTATTAATCATATCAGCAGTTGCTTTCTCCGGCATCGCAATTCTTGTCTCTAAATTCGTTTTAAAAGCGACCAAGAATAAACAGAAAGGTGAGGCTTACGAATGTGGTATACCCACACAAGGACCTAACTGGATTCAATTTAATGTTGGCTATTATTTATTTGCATTGATCTTTTTAATTTTTGATGTAGAGTTGATTTTTTTATACCCCTGGGCTGTTGTGGTTAAAAAAATTGGATGGTTAGCTTTAGTTGAAATTGTAATTTTCTTTTTTATACTGTTTATGGGATTTTTATATGCCCATAAAAAAGGTGCATTAAAATGGCAATAATAAAAGTTATTAACTAACTATTTAAATGACAGATAAATTTCAATCAAAATCAATCCTTGCATTTCCGGGTTCGGTTCATGAGATTGCCGATGGAGGTGTGATAGTAAGCAAACTGGACGATGTAATTAACTGGGCACGGTCAAATTCAATCTGGCCCCTCACATTTGCTACCAGTTGCTGTGGCATTGAATATATGTCTGTTGCTGGTGCTAAATATGATTTCTCCCGTTTTGGTTTTGAAGTGGCCCGTGCTACACCACGCCAGGCCGATGTTATTATTATTGCCGGTACGATAGTGAATAAAATGGGACCGGTATTAAAAAGATTATACGACCAGATGGCCGATCCAAAATATGTAATTGCAATGGGTGCCTGTGCTATCAGCGGCGGCCCTTTTTTTTATAATACCTATTCTGTAGTAAAAGGGGCAGACCATATTATACCGGTTGATGTATATGTTGCCGGCTGTCCGCCACGGCCAGAAGCATTGATGCATGCGTTGATTGCATTGCAAAAGAAAATAACTAGCGGCCTGACAAGGGAGCAAATAAAATCAGGGAAAGAATAATTATGCTGACTGAAGAACTGAAAGCCAAAATAACTGAACTACTTCCAGCTACTTTATTTGAAGAAAGTGGCGAATGGCTTAATATTAATATTGATCCGAAAGATTGGTTGCCGCTTGCACAGCAACTTAGTAAGGATCCTTCCTTAAATTTTGATTTTCTTTTTTGTCTTACCTGTATCGACTGGAAAACACATTTGACCATGGTATATCATTTAACCTCCACAACATACAGGCACAATATTGTTGTGAAATCAAAACTGGACAGAATCAAACCTGAAATAGAATCTGTTTCTCAAATATGGAGAACAGCCGATTTTCATGAACGAGAAGTATATGAAATGTTTGGCGTGAATTTTTTGAACCATCCCGATTTACGATTATTGATATTGCCAGATGGGTGGGAAGGAAAGAATCCATTAAGAAAAGATTTTGAAGACCCGATTAATATGATCAGATTGTAATATGGTTGAAGAAATTGGTACAACAGTAGATGGTGACTTAGTCATAAATGTAGGACCACAACATCCGGCAACACATGGTGTATTGCATCTTGTCATTAGGTTGAACGGAGAAACTATTAAAAAAGTAGAACCACATTTAGGCTTCATTCACCGGTCTATAGAAAAAATGTGTGAAAGCCTTACTTACAGGCAATTCATTTATGTCACCAGCCGGATGGATTATCTATCCTCTCATATTAATAATCATGCCTGTGCTTTATGTGTAGAAAAGGGTATGCAGATAGAGATTCCATCAAGAGCAAAGGTGATAAGAATATTGATGGATGAACTTACCAGGATCGCTTCGCATGAATTATGGTGGGGAGCAATGGCGATGGATCTTGGTGCATTCACTCCTTTCTTTCATGCCTTCCGCGAAAGAGAAAGTATCAATGAAATCATGGAAGAGACTTGCGGTGCCAGGCTCACGATGAATTATATCGTTCCAGGTGGAGTGATGCAGGAGTTGCATCCGGATTTTCAAAGAAGGGTGAAAGACTTTATGAAACTTTACAAACGTAAAATTCATGAATACGATGAACTGGTAACCGGGAATATTATTTTTCAAAACAGGATGAAGAATGTCGGCAACTTAACACCTGGAGATGCTATTTCATACGGATGTACTGGGCCCACTGCAAGAGGCAGTGGTGTTAGTTGTGATATAAGAAAGCTTTATCCTTATGACGGATATGAAAATATTGAATTTGATGAAGTATTGGAAACAGGCTGCGATTCTTTTTCACGGTATATGGTACGCATCCGTGAAATGCAGCAATCAGTCCGGATTATTGAACAGTTAATTGATAATATTCCAGAGGGGGATTTCCAGGCTAAAACAAAAGCCGTATTAAAATTACCCAAAGGTGAATTTTATACAAGAGTAGAAACGGCCCGTGGTGAACTGGGAGTTTATATAGTGAGTGAAGGCGGCACTACTCCGCACAGAATTAAATTCCGCTCACCGGGGTTTTCCAATCTTTCTGTACTGGATCATATTGCCCGTGGCAGTAAACTCGGTGATCTGGTGGCGATGATGGGAACGCTTGATCTTGTTATTCCAGATATTGATAGATAAAATTTGGAAAATGCAATTGGGAAATTTCAAAAAT
>JANOFP010000298.1:0-9159 GCA_031413675.1 Bacteroidota bacterium | reverse complement strand
GTAAATGAATTGCCGGGCTCTGAATCCCTAATTATTAAAGTTCTTCACCGATGTCATTATACGGCAGGGAAAAAAGATCAGAAATTTATTGAAGATCTTATCCGGGATCAATTAATTGCAGCAGCCTCTGTTTTACACATGCAAAAAAATATATTACCAGTGAAGGAAAAATATCAGGTGCTGTTTGGTTCATTACAACTGGAGTTAACTGAGATACGAGGAACACTACTTTTTCTGTTTTCCTTTCTTTATGAACGGGAAAAAATTAGTAAAATCAAAGCAGCGATAGAAATTAATAAAAAGGAAGCAAATGCGAATGCTATTGAATTAGTGGATATGACTGTAAAAAAAGAATTTGCCAATCCATTTAATGCGGCGTTTGAGCATGGCGATCTGGAGCATCGTTGTGCATTGTTAAGAAATATTTTTCCAAAAGATCTTTTTCCCGGTATCGACCCAATCATAACTGAAATACTTATCGATAAAAAACTTTTTTATAATAACTGGTCAAAGGCCTGCTCTTTATATTATTCAAAACAATTTAAGCATTCAGTTGAAAAAACACTTATCAGTAAATACCTGGAATCGGAAAGTCTTTTATTAAAAGAAACGGCACGTTATGCCGGGCAGATTAATTAATTTTAACCTATGGCAGATTTTATCCCCGACAAATTACTTCTATTTGAAAAAGTACTTATACTGAAATCACTCGCTATTTTCAGCGAATCTCCAGAAACTATTTTGTCTGAGTTGGCACCCCTGATGCAGGAAGTAGAAGTTGAGCAAGGAACAGTTTTGTTTAATGAAGGTGATACAGGAGACTGCATGTACATAATTTATAAAGGGCAAGTGAAAATTCATAAAGGATCCACCACACTTGCCATTTTGAAAGAGAAAGAAGTTTTTGGGGAATTGTCATTGCTTGATTCAGAAACACGTTCAGCATCAGCTACTGCCAATTCGGATTGCTTTTTATTTAAAATTGATCAGGAACCATTTTATGAGTTGATGGAAACCAGACCTGAAGTAGCAAAAGGGTTTATAAAAATTCTTTGCCAGCGGTTAAGGGCACAGAATGAGAAGGCAGTTGCTTTACGTAGTTAAATCTGCGGTTTTCCATTTCATAAATCTAAAGTCGGCAATTTTTATTATTTGCGTAAAATTCCCCACTTGATATACTCAAATTACTGATTGGAGGCGGCAATAATTTTTTTCAAGAAGTTATAAATTCTTTAAACCTTTAACTACCTTTAAAGTCATTAACGCCATCTGTTATTTTTCCTCAAAAGAGTCCTTTGGACAAAATCATTGCTATGGATAGAAGAGACTTTCTGACTGCAAAACGCAGAAAAAAAAATAAAGGGTTGGTGCATACTGCACAGCCCGAAACTACCCGTCGTATTACCAGCGGATTAAATCCCTACAATGGCCCCTGGACGGATACTGAAATTATCCATCTATTGAAGCGAACAATGTTTGGTGCTAAGCGATCCGATGTTGCTTATTTTAAAACTCGTACAGTAGGGCAGTCAGTAGATGAATTATTAAACCCCACTACTCCGCAACCTGCACCTCCAATTAAAGAATATGCAACTTCTACTACAGTGGGTTTAAATGCAGATTGAAATATTGCACAGGGTACTACCTGGATTAATGATTTAAACGGTGATGGTACTGTACAAAGCCAAAGAAGAGGATCTTATAAAAAATGGCTGACAGGAAATTTAATTAACCAGGACAGAAGCATTCGGGAGAAAATTGTTTTGTTCTGGGTGGATCATTTTGGTAACGAAGCAACCGATGTTGGCAACACAAACTGGATTTATAAACAACAGGATTTAATAAGACTATATGCATTGGGAAATTTTAAAACAATGATTGATGCCATAACCAAAGATGTTGCAATGCTGCGTTATTTAAATGGCTACCTGAATGTGGCTACAGCACCCGATGAAAATTATGGCCGTGAATTATTAGAATTGTTTACACTGGGCAAAGGCCCCGGAAGTATGTATACAGAGAATGATGTAAAAGAAACCGCAAAGGCATTAACAGGTTGGCAAATTAATGGAACTACTTACACATCCTTCTTTAATACGAACAGGCATTCGACAGCAAATAAAACTTTTTCTTCTTTTTTTAATAATACTGTAATCACAGGAAGAACAGGAGTAACTGCAGGACAACTTGAGTTAACCGATCTGGTGAATATGATTTTTAATACACAGGAAGTTGCAAAATTTATTGTAAGAAAATTCTACCGTTTCTTTGTTTATTATACAATTGACGCAACAACTGAAACAAATGTTATAACTCCTCTTGCCGATATTTTCCGAGCAAATAATTATGAAATAAAACCAGTACTTTCTGCTTTACTGAAGAGTGAACATTTCTTTGATAAATTAAGTCAGGGTTGTTTTATTAAAACACCGGCTGATCATGTAATCGGAGCTGTTCGTGAAATGAATGCACAATTTCCTGCATTGACAGATTGGGATACCAATTACGGCATGTGGAATTTCTTTTATGCAACAATGGCGAATACAGGACAAAATCTGCACGACCCGCCAAATGTTTCAGGTTTGCCTGCATTTTACCAGGAGCCATTATTTCATGAAATATGGATTAATGCAGATTCACTCCCCAAAAGAAATCAGTACACCGATTTTATGATCAATACCGGTTTTACCAGGAACGGGCAAAGAGTAAGATTTGATTTGGTTCCTTATGTTTCCACTTTTTACAACCCCGGTAATCCAAATGATTTGATTGATGAAGCAATAAGACTGGTGTATAGAAACGAAGTAACAGCTGAAACAAAAAAATTAATTAAAACACAGATACTGCTCAGCAATCAGCAATGGGATTATTACTGGACCAATGCATGGATGGCATACCAGGCAAGCCCGACAACAGCAAACTTTAATATTGTAAACACAAGATTGAAGCAGTTGTTTCAGTATTTATTTAACCTGGCAGAGTATCAATTAGCATAACGATCATTTTTTTATTTTAATAAAACAGAAATGAAAAGAAGAGATTTTTTAAGAAGCAGTATTCCCGCGGCAACGGTACTACCGGCTATTATTAATGGATATTCTGTAAAAGCATTTAATGCCAGTTCGCCATTGATACAGGCATTGATGCAAACAACAACTGATACAGATCATGTATTGGTTATTGTTCAGCTAAGCGGTGGTAATGATGGATTGAATACAGTCATCCCCATTTCTACGTATTCAAATTATTTTAATGCCCGCAGTAATGTAGCAATTCCACAAGCAAGTATTTTATCATTAAGCGGCAACAGTGCAACAGGTTTGCACCCCGCCATGACCGGGATGCAAAATATTTATAATGCCGGGAATATGAAAGTGATCCAGGCAGTGGGTTACCCGCAACCCAACTTTTCACATTTTCGAGCAACCGATATCTGGATGAGTGGAAGTAACAGCAATCAGGAAGTTTTTAGCGGTTGGGCCGGCCGTTATCTTGATTATGAATATCAGGATTTTCCGATTGGCTATCCCAATGCTTCTATGACGGATCCTTTAGCAATTCAAATAGGATCTACTACATCACTTACTTTACAAGGACCTGTGGTAAATATGGGTATGAGTATAACCAACCCAACTACTTTTTATAACCTGGTAAATAATACGACTGATCCCGCACCCAATACTCCAGCCGGTAAAGAATTGTCTTTTTTAAGATTGGTTACACAACAAACTCAAAAATATTCAACTGTTATTCGAGCTGCTGCGAATATGGTTACAGTTCAAAATCCATATCCTTCAAACAATAGCCTTGCCGATCAATTAAAAATTGTTGCACGATTAGTGAAAGGCGGATTAAAGACCCGGGTTTTTATGGTGAGTTTTGGTGGTTTCGATACACACTCTGTGCAGGTAAATGCAGCTGATCATAACACGGGCCAACATGCTACATTATTAGGACGGGTAAGTGATGCGATAAAGGCTTTTCAAGACGATTTAAAATTCTTACAAATTGAAAATCGGGTGACCGGATTAACTTTTAGTGAATTTGGACGAAGAATAAAATCGAATTCAAGTACAGGAACTGATCATGGTGCAGCGGCACCCATGTTTGTATTTGGCGCAAAAGTAGAATCAGGCGTTTTGGGCGATAACCCAGCGATACCTTCGAATGCTACAGTGAATGATAATGTACCTATGCAATATGATTTCCGAAGTATCTATTCCACCATTTTGGGAAAATGGTTTTGCCTTGATAAAACAGTTGTTTCAGGTTTGTTCCCTCCCGGTGTAAATTCACAATTACAATCATTGCCATTGTTTAAAGCTGGCATTGCATGTTCAGGTGCGCCAACAACACAAACAAATTCATTAGGTATAGATGGAATTATTACAAACGATCCCAATCCATTTACAAACAGTACAAAAATTTCTTTCCGCACTTCCGGTGGTCATACACTCATACAGATAATCGATACCATGGGAAGGTTGATAAAAACATTATTAGAAAATGATTATCCTGCTGCAGGCACTTTCACAGTAGATTTTAATTCAGACGGATTAGCCAACGGAATTTACTATGCAAGATTTCAAAATGGAGTAGTTCAAAAAGTAAGACCGATGCTGAAAGTCAGATAAAGCCCCCTATCCCGAAATAGTAGGGACAAGTATGGGACAGGGTGCATTTAATCACTCGTTCTTCCTCCGGCATTAATCCAATCAGTTATTTTTTGTTTATCTATAGTTGTTAGTTGACCTCCCTGTGGCATAAAAGTGGGTATGCCATCAACGGCTCTTGCTTTTATTCTGTCTTTTGATGCTACAACATTTGCATCCATATCAAAATTTTTACCACCATCCATTCCATTGTTTAAATGACACGGGCCACAATAGCCGTTTACAATTTGACGAACTAAGGCATACTTAGGACCGTAGTTTAACAGGGCAGTTTGTGTAGTATCGGTACAACCATTTTGATTTTTTACAGTAATAATAAAATTGCCGGGAGCAAGGTTTGTAAAGAATCTTGAGGGTTGAAATGTCCCATTATTTAAACTATAAATAATTGTATCACCAAGTGGGGCTGTAATAGTTATCGTACCATTATTAGCACCACCAACTGATTCTGTTTTTGTAAATTCAATTGTATAGTTAACTCCTGTGCAGGGGTCAAGAGGATCAGTTTTTTTACAGGAAATAATAACTGTTAGTACAAACAGCGTTACTAAGCCGTGTCTTAAGAATTGTATTTTCATAATGTGGATTTAGAATTGATGTGTTTCACCTGGTTTAATCAACCAAAATTATTCTTCATCTAAAATAGAATAATTATCTCTCGGCTTTGTGTTTTTTTTTGGCAAGTAAATAAATAATTGAAGTTGAAAATTAGATTCCTATATTTGCAACAACGTTTCATAAAGTATATCATGAAAAAACATTTCTTAATCATTTTTATTTTAAAATCATTTTTTTCTATTGCCAATGATAGCAATGACATTGATATAATAAAAAACACAGATAAGAATTTCCTGAAAGTTTCTTTCTCTGGAACAATTAGCGACGCAGTGTCCAAACTCCCTTTGCCTGGAGCCTCTGTATATATTACAGATATTAAAACAGGAGTTTTTGCAAATGAAAAAGGGGAGTTCATTTTTATCAATATTCCTACTGGTCATCATCTTTTGGAAATTTCAAGTATTGGGTATACGAGTATTGTAGAGCATATTGACATATATAAAGATCTTGAGAAAAATTTTGAACTGAATCCTGCTGTTGTTGAGAACAGGGGTGTGATAGTTACCGGTGTAGCGGGAGCAACATCTATCAGAAAAGCTCCGGTACCTGTTTCCATTATCCGGCGTACAGATTTACTGCAAACACCCGCTACCAATATCATTGATATTCTTACCAGGCAACCTGGCATTTCACAAATACAAACAGGTCCCGGTATTTCAAAACCCGTTATAAGGGGATTGGGCTATAACCGTGTAGTGATAGTGAATGATGGAGTGAGACAGGAAGGACAGCAGTGGGGTGATGAGCATGGAATTGAAATTGATGAAGCAAGTGTTTCAAAAGTTGAAATACTTAAAGGTCCGGCTTCTTTAATTTATGGTAGCGATGCAATGGCGGGGGTAATTAATTTTATTAGCAATGTTCCGGTTCCTGAGGGTACAGTAAAAGGAAATATATTGAGCACCTGGCAATCGAATAACAATTTGTTTTCAGTAAATGGAAATATCGCAGGCAATCAGAATGGATTTAACTGGAATGCATACATTACCTCAAAGCATGCAGGTAATTATAAAAACAAATATGATGGGAGGGTTTTGAATTCTGGATATGATGAATTGAATTTTGGCGGTTATGCAGGGTTAAACAAAAGCTGGGGCTATAGTCATCTTGTTTTTAGCCGCTTTAATCAAAAAATCGGATTGATAGAAGGAGACCGGGATGATATTACTGGTAAATTCATTTTGTATGGAGATTCTCCACTGGAGCGTATTGCTAATGAAGTTGATTTAAAATCAAAAGATTTATTTATACCAAGCCAGCATATCATTCATACTAAAATTGTGTCTGACAATAATTTTACTGTTGGTAAAAGCAGGCTGAAACTGAATCTCGGTTTTCAGAACAATCAGCGAAGCGAGTTTGGAAACCCTGAAGATGAAAAGGAAAAGGAATTATTTTTTAACCTGAATACCGTTAATTACAATCTGCAATGGGCATTCGCAGAAAAAAAGGAATGGAGAACATCAGCAGGAGTGAATGGTATTTATCAAACAAACAAAAACATAGGCGAAGAAGCTATTATTCCTGATTATCATCTTTTCGATTTTGGGGTTTTTCTCTACTCACAAAAAGCATTTAATAAAACAACCCTGAGTGGAGGTTTACGGTTCGATAACCGCAACATCAACTCAATGCAAATGCAGGATGGTATGAATATAAAGTTTGCTGAGTTTAAAAAATCGTTTTCGAATATTTCCGGCAGTGCAGGTATTGCTATTGAGCCAAATGATAATATTTCAGTAAAACTGAATCTTGCTCGTGGTTTCCGTGCTCCGAATATGGCCGAACTTGGCAGCAATGGTGCACATGAAGGAACGAACCGCTTTGAGTATGGAAGTACCAAATTAAAATCAGAACAGAGTTTTCAGATTGATGCCGGAATAGAACTGGATTATGAACATGTTAGTTTAAATCTCAATTCATTTTACAACAGGGTAAGTAATTTTATTTATTACCGAAGACTGAAGTCCGTTAGTGGCAGCGATTCGCTGATCGATGTAGGAGGTGATTTGCTGGAAGCTTTTCGTTTTGACCAGTCCAATGCAAAACTTTACGGATTTGAAGCTGGTATTGATATACATCCGCATCCATTTGACTGGTTGCATTTTAAAAATAGTATTTCTTTTGTGAGGGGAAAATTTGATAATGCAATAAATAACAGTGTCAATCTTCCTTTTATTCCTGCGATAAGAGTAATCACAGAATTAAAAACTGAATTTAAAAAAACAGGGAAGTCGATAAGCAATTTATATTTTCATATTGAAATAATAAACCATTTTAATCAATCTCATCCTTTTACTGCCTATAATACTGAAACCACCACACCAGCTTATTTGCTTCTTAATTCCGGGACAGGAGCAGATTTTGTAAAGGATAAGAAAACAATTCTCAGCCTGCACATTGCGCTGGAAAATATTACTGACAGGGCTTATCAAAATCATTTAAGCAGGTTAAAATACACAGATATTAATAATGCGACCGGGCGCCGGGGTGTATTTAATATGGGTCGTAATTTTTCAGTCAAACTGAATATCCCCCTTAAAATTAAATAACAGATAGTTTATTTTTTGAATGAATGGAAATTGACCGGGCTTGTTTATTTTTGAAAAATGGAGTTAACCTTTACAACACCTTCTTTATTATTCCCGGCTATCAGTTTATTATTGCTGGCATATACCAACCGTTTTCTGGCAATAGCCAACCTTATCCGCAGATTGCACGATGAGTATAATATCGGACATAAAAGTAAAACCCTGCTTCACCAGATTAAAAGTTTAAAAAGAAGAATAAACCTGATTCGATATATGCAGGGGCTGGGGGTTTTCAGTTTTTTACTTTGCGTAGTAAGCATGTATTGTATTTATATTGAGCGGCCGAAATCGGCAGGACTTATTTTTACGGTAAGTCTTATAAGTCTTGCAGCATCTTTATTTATTTCTCTTGTGGAAATATTCAAAAGCACAAATGCACTGGAGCTTGAACTGAGTGATATGGAGGAATTGGAAAAGTCAAATTTTTTTAAAGATATATTACCAACAAATGATGATGCTGAAAGAAAATAAATATAGAAAATTGTTTTTGAAGGTTGCTTTTATCCTTTCAGCAATGTTGATTCATTTTTCCTGTTCAAAGACCAGTGGAGGAAGTAGTAGTGATGATAGTAACCACATACCTTTAGACCTAAACGATGCAACCCTGCCGGTAATCGTAATAGATAAACCAACAACAAATCAGGTTTTTGTAAATGGCGATAACATAATTATTCAGGGGAAAGTAACTGATAACAGTTTATACAGAGGAACAATTAAAATTATTAATGATTTGAATAATTTTGTTTTGTTCAATCAGCCTTATGAAATACATGGACAGCCAGTTTATAATTTTAATGTACTATACAAAACATCCGTTGCAGTAATTTCAAACTACACCGTGATTGTCGAATTTGAAGATCATGGGTTAAATCTAACTACACAAACAGTGAAAGTAAAAGTAAATCCCTGATTGCATCAGGTTAATACGGGCCTCAATTTTCGTTCTCCAATCTGCTGGCGCCACATTGCATAATACAATCCCTTTTCATTCAGAAGATTTTCATGTGTTCCTGTTTCTACAACATCTCCTTTTTCCAAAACATATACTCGGTCCGCATGCATAATTGTACTTAGTCTGTGTGCAATGATAATTGTTATCTGATTTTTTTGAGCAGATATTTCCCGGATTGTATGTGTTATTTCTTCTTCTGTTAATGAATCCAGTGATGAAGTAGCTTCATCAAAAATCAACAATTTTGGTTTACGCAATAATGCTCTTGCTATTGACAGTCGTTGTTTTTCGCCACCCGATAATTTTAATCCGCCTTCACCAATCA
>JANOFP010000297.1:0-11629 GCA_031413675.1 Bacteroidota bacterium | reverse complement strand
CATAATCATAAACGGCCTGCAGACCGTCATAAATTTCACTACTTGGAAAAACAAATCCGTACTCTTTACAATGAGAGATAATTGACTGGAACTTTTTGCTGTCGTTTGCCATAAGCGGCAAAAATAAGTGAGAACAGGGATTTTAGAGGCTAAAATAATAAAGCAAATATTGATTCATTTGAGAAGGTAAGCCACCTTGATTTTTCTTGGGGAACTAAAAAACTCAATACCAGATTAATTTACCGGGATATTAATTATATCTGAACAACAAACACAAACAGATATATTATCAATTTTTAATGATTTTATCCTATTGGTGCAACAATTCTGAAGTTTAAATACACCAGTTAATTTATAAATTGTTGCTCCTTTTATTTCAAGATACATTTCGGTTGTACTAGATATTGTTTGAATTTTTTTATTCGGAATATCAGCCGTAAGACTAATTGGTCGGGTACGTGCTGCATCTGCAAAAAGATTAATATCATTAATTGTATACCGGGGATTCAAATTAAAGATCAGATCCTCCCCCGATACTTTATCCACTAATTTGAATTCGAAATAATTAATGTGTACAAAACACAAAATCCCCTTGCAATCAAGCTCAGGTTCATTACATTGACTTGCCTTTGATTTTCGACAAGAAGAAGAAAACAATAAAACCGAAAGAATTGTGAGTAATAAGTGTGACCGCATACATTTCTATTTATACTTAATGACAACTAATAAAACAAAAATGCTGCCTGCTATTACATCAGCTTTTCATTATTATGATGCCTTTCTGAATCCCGGACTGATTTTTTTTCAAAATTCTTTTGTAAAGCATCAGTAAGATTTATTTCAGTTTGATTTGCCAGGCAAATCAACACCCAGAGTACATCGGCCATTTCATCAGAAAGAAGTGCTTTTCTAGCTTCCTCAGTATGATTATCAGAACCCTCTCTATAAGATTGTTCGCCATATTGCCTTGAAATATGTCTGGCCAATTCGCCAACCTCTTCAGTTAATATTGCCATATTCGTTAATTCATTGAAATAACGGACTCCCACAGTTTTTATCCATTGATCAACGTCCTGCTGAGCTTGTTGAATAGTCATTGTGATTATTTTTATAGATGTATTGCAATATAGCATGATTATTGCCGTTAGAGAAACCCTTTCTCTGAAAGGAGACTTTAGTCCGAACCCGCTGAAACAAGACCCAAATCCTTTTTAAAAACAAAAAATGCTCTATGCTTAAGCGTGGCTTTATTCCTGTCATTTTTATTTTCTGTTTCCATTTATTTCAGAACCCGGTTTCGGCACAAACTACTGCCAAGACAGAGAATAAATCATCGGTTCCATTCCGAATACTTACCACAGGAAAAAAAATAACCATTCAATCAAAACAAACTCTAAGTGCTGTATTGGTATGGACATCGAACGGGCATCGGGTGATAGAACAAAAAGAAATTAATTCAACATCTTATTCATTTGATATTACAATTAATGAAAAAATATTTTTTCTGAGAGTTGATATGGCGGATGGAAAAATGTTTACAAAGAAAATTGGTATTCAGTAAATTTATTTCTTGCTTCAATTATTCCTTGTTTTTTGTATCAAATAAAATGGTAACCGGTCCGTCATTCAGCAATTCCACTTTCATATCGGCACCAAAAATTCCAGTTTTAATAATTTTATCCAAATCACGTGAAAGCTGCTGTATCATTTTTTCATACAATGGAATTGCTATTTCCGGTTTACTGGCTTTTATATAAGAAGGTCTGTTTCCCTTTTTGTTGGAAGCATGTAACGTAAACTGACTTATTAAAAGAATATCGCCATCAATTTCTTTTAAAGAAATATTCATTATACCATTCTCGTCATTAAATATCCGTAGGTTTACTATTTTGCCCGATAGCCATTCTATATCTTCTTCGGTATCCGCATCTTCAATGCCCAATAGTACCAGCAAACCATCACTGATAGCAGCATGTATCTTCCCTTCAATTGTTACACTTGCTTTCGTCACTCTTTGTATTACTGCCCGCATAATTGCAAGATAAATGTTTATGATTTACGGTTTGTCGTTTAGGGTTCATAAATTTGAATTGTCTTTTTATTTTAAAAAAGTCATTATCTTAAAATAGCAATAAACTAAAAACCAAAAACGATAAACTTTGAAACCTGATTTTTCAAATGAAATTATTTTCCAAACTACCCGCAGCGGCGGCAAAGGCGGCCAAAACGTAAATAAAGTAGAAACAGCCGTTATCGGTTATCTTATGATTGATGCATCGTTGTTATTGACCATTCAACAAAAAAATCTGGTGAAAGAAAAATTAAGCAACCGGATAAATGCAGCCGGAGAGTTATATGTAAAAAGTCAAACTCATCGGACACAATTGGCAAATAAAGATGAAGTGATTGAAAAAATAAATGAGTTGGTCTCCAGAGCTTTATTGAAAAAGAAAAAACGGATTGCCACCAAGCCATCTAAAATGGCAAAAGAAAAAAGGATAGAAGGCAAAAAACAAACCGGCCAACTGAAAGAAGCAAGAAAAAAAATCAGGCATCACGATATTTAATAACAACTTCGTTTCCCATTTTTACGTTTATATAATTATGTATCGAAAAATAGTAACCTTAGCCTGTATTACAAGTTTTGTTGTTATTACAACACGGCTTCTGGAAGCATGTAAAAAATCAGATTTATTTGTTGGTACTGTTTTGAAACAAGAAATTCCCACTGGCTTTCCCGATCCTGTTTATAAATTCATAGATAACCCACTTACCGAAGAAGGATTTGAATTGGGTCGAAAATTATTTTATGATGGTCGACTGTCAAAAGATGGAAATTTTCCTTGTGCTGGTTGTCATGAACAGCGGGCTGTATTCGGTACCTTTGAACATGACCGAAGTCATGGCTACAATGATTCACATACGCTGCGTAACGCCCCGCCTTTATTCAATTTAGCATGGCAAAAAGAATTTCATTGGGATGGTGAATTCCGATCGCTGCTGGTTGAAGCTCACCAACCTATTTCCTCTTTAAATGAAATGGGTGGCGATGTTAAAAATATAATTACAAAACTTGAAAAAGATGATGGAATAAAAAAAATGTTTAAAGCAACATTTGGCAGCAGCTGGATTACAGAAGACAGAATCATCAAAGCGTTATCTCAGTTTACGGGAAGTATTATTTCAGCCAATTCAAAATATGATAAAGTAATAAAAGGGGAAACAACTTTTACGATTCAGGAAGAAAGCGGCTATCAATTATTTAAAAGTAAATGCAGCAGTTGTCATACAGAACCTATGTTTACCGATTATAGTTATAGAAATATCGGATTGCCGGTTGACCCTTTATTAAATGACTTTGGAAGAAAACGTGTTACCGGCAATGCAGATGATAATTTAAAATTCAGAGTGCCGAGTTTGCGCAATGTTTTTCTTACTTCTAATTATATGCACGATGGCAGATTTGGAACAGTTGCACAATGCATTAATCATTACCGTACAGGTGTAGTACAAACAGCAACAACAGATCTATTGGTGTCCAATGGAATTAGTTTGACAAATAATGAAGCAATTGATATTTCTGTTTTTCTAAAAACACTAAGCGACTCTTCAATACTTAATAATACCAGATATAAAAAACCATAACAATGATCTGTTGAAAGCAGAGCCTTAACTTATCATGTATTATAAATTTGACTTTCTTTTCTCTTTCAAAATATCCAGTGCTTTTTTCTGATTGATTATATCCTGAAGTTGTCTCTCCTGATCTTTTTTATTCTGTTCAATATCCTCTTGTAATTTCTTTAGCCTTTTCTCCATATTATCTAAATCAGTTTCCAATCCTCTTTGCTTTTTTTCTGATTTTACAATTACATCTTCCTGATCTTTTATCTGCAACTCCAAATTAGCTGCTTCCACCTCCGGTAATAAATTATTTAAAAATCTTTTTGCATTGCCTGCATCGTACGAATCAAACGTCCTTATCATGTTTTCACTCCCTTTCATAACTATCATAAATAGCTGTGCTTCGTCTTTTTCCTTCCGGCTTTTCCGTTCCACTTTAAAAATATAGTCCATCGAACCACTGTTTATCTCAGTTATAAACGCAGATTTATAAACCCGAAACCCTTTGTCTTTATTAAACAATCCTTTTTCCTCTTTTGTTTTATATCCCAATGACTCCATTTTTTTAATCAAAGCATTCTCGACGGCTTCGGGTGGGTAGCTGAAGTCGATAACAAAAGCATCCTGTCTTTTTTTGGTAAACTCAATACTGCCTTCATAAGCCTGCGCTATGATCTGCTGTGTAAGAAATGAAAACAAAGCAATCATTAATAACTTTCTCATAAAAAACATTTTTTCAAAGATAGGGGAAAGGGAAATTTGGTTGCAAAACCGTTAAATGAAAATTGATTCCTATTATGAATTAGTAGTTTCCAATACGGAAAGCTATTTTTGTCATCGAATTTAAAATCTATTGAGCAGCATTAAAAAACTGGTAGGGCAAACTTTATGGTACGGCGTAAGCAGTATATTCGGCAGATTCATCAGTTATCTGCTTGTTCCCATACTTACCGGTATACTGGATGAGAACGAATACGGGAAAATTTCCACTTTGTTTGTGATAGCTGCTTTTCTCAACATTGTTTTCACGTATGGTATGGAAACTTCTTATTTCAGGTTTTCGTCACTGCAACCGGAACAAAAAGTTTATAATACAGCCTCTACATCTATCTGGATAAGCACCATCCTTTTTACTGCGCTGCTTTATTTGTTTGCTCATCCGATTGCGGTGTTTTATGAACTGGGTAAAAATCCCGAGTATGTTGTTTGGATCATACTGATTGCTTCATTAGATACACTTGCCGTGATGCCGTTTGCAAAATTGCGCTATGAAGGCAGACCCCGGAAATATGCATTTATTAAAATAGTAAACATCCTCATCAATGTAGGTTTAGTGTTATTTTTCTTTTTGGTGTGTAAAAATGATTTTGAAAAAAAAGCCGGAACCTTTTTTTCCGGTTTATATAAACCCGAAATAGGGCTGGGCTATGTAATTATTGCAAACCTGGTTGCCAGCGGAGTTACCCTATTACTACTTGCAAAGGAATTATTTAAATTCCGTTTTCGTATCAGCCCGGCTTTTTGGAAGGAGATGATGAGTTATTCATGGCCGCTTATTATTGTTGGTTTTGGTGGTATGATAAATGAAACAATTGACCGGACCATGCTGCTGAAACTCTTGCCCGGCACTCCCGACGAAAATTTTGCCGTAAGCGGAATTTACAGTGCAAACTATAAATTAGCCATCCTTATCGTTTTGTTTATTCAGGCTTTCCGGCTTGGCGCCGAACCTTTTTTCTTTAAGCAATCTACTGCCGAAAATGCGCAAAGAACTTATGCACGGATCATGAAATTTTTTGTTATCGCCTGTTGTTTTTGTTTTTTAGGAGTAACCCTTTTTCTAGACGTCTGGAAACATTTTATGAGTGTAAACAAACATCCTAATTATGCACTGGGACTAAAAGTGGTGCCTGTATTGATGGTTGCAAAAATTTTTCTGGGTATTTATTACAACCTGTCCATTTGGTATAAACTAAAAAATAAAAATCTGACCGGTGCATGGATAACCATTGGCGGCGCTGTTATCACAATATTGTTTAACTGGTTCTTTATACCGGTTTGGGGCTATATGGCTTGTGCTATAGCTACCATACTCTGCTATGGATTTATGATGGTGGTAAGTTACTGGCTTGGGCAAAAATATTACCCGGTACCATACGCATGGAAAAAAATTCTTACCTATATAATTATATCTGTGCTTTTATTTTTACTGCACCACATGTTTGTAAGTTTTGATTTTAATGTTTGGGTAAACAGAGGAGTTGGGTTAGGATTGATTGGATTATTTACTTTGCTTATATTAAAAGTAGAAAGGAAGGAGTTGGAGAAGATGCCGGTGATTGGGAGATACTTTAAACCTTCCTTTTAACAACTTATAGAAAAGAATGAATAACTTTTTCATCAGCAGGTTAAAAATTTCCATTAACACTACGTACCTTTTATTATTATACGTATCTTGGTAAAAAATTATATTCCATGACCCAGAAACTTACATTAAGCATTAATGAAAAAACGATCCTGAAAGCCAGACGACTTTCCCGCAGACGGGGAAAAAGCATCAGCAGGATGGTGGAGGAATATCTCAATTCCCTTGCTGAAAAAGAAGATCAAAAAGATTCTCTGGTTAAACAATCCAGTGGCATTTTGAAAGGCAGGGTTCCTGCTGACATGGACTGGAAAAAAACCAAAGCTGATTATTTAAAGAAAAAGAATGGCCTATAAACTGTTTGTTGATACAAATGTTTATCTCGATTTCCTGATGCACAGAGGAACAGAATGGCAGCATGCCGAGAATGTTTTGGAATTAGCAGAAAAGAATAATATTGAAATTTTTACATCAGCTTCCTGCCTGCTCAATCTTATGTATATTATGCGAAGCCAAAAATTACAGAATAATGAAATCGTTGTTCAGGTAAATAATATTTTGACTTACTCAAAACTGGCAAATCCCGGCAATATCGTTTTTCAAACTGCTTTATCAGTTGGTTTTTCCGATCCGGAGGACGCCGTTCAATACTACACAGCTCTGCACATAAAAGGCATTGATTATTTTATTACTTCCAACACCAAAGATTTCAAAAAAGCATCTCACCAATTACCTGTGATAACCCCCAGGCAGTTTATGACGATTTACAATAAGTAAGAGATCGCTGTAATTATTCCTGGTTTGTTCGTGGAAAAGATTGAGAGGAGGGAGTTGGAGAAGCAACCAGTAATTAATTTTTTTTTTCGGCTCTTTTCAATACCCCTTCACAAACGGATTATTCATTTTCTCAAACCCCACCGTTGTAACTGGTCCATGCCCCGAATAAATTTTTGTTTTATCCGGCAAAGTGAAAAGCTGGGTTTGAATACTATTGATTAAAGTTTCAAAATCACCGCCGGGTAAATCAGTTCTTCCTATGCTGCCATTAAATAATACATCGCCGCCAATTACAAATCCACCAACTTCATTATAGAAACAAATACTTCCGGGACTATGACCCGGTACAAACCGAATTTCCAATTCATCCTTACCCAAACTTATTTTTTCCCCTTCCCGTAAATAAACTAAATCACCATTATAGTTGTCGAACGGCAATTGCCACATGGCACCGGATTGCGGGGCAAAATCAAGAACAGGTTTTTCCAATGAATGAATATGAAGGGTGAGGTTCCAGTTATCGCTTACAAATTTATTGCCGAATACATGATCTAAATGGCAATGCGTGTTGAGCAAAAGAATGGGCTGGAGCGAATTTTGTTCTACAAAAATCTTAAGTTCTTCCTTTTCTGCCGGAAAATAACAACCCGGATCTATAATGCAGCATTGCTTTTGTTCGTTGTATAATACATACGTATTTTCCTGAACGGGGCTAAATGTAAAACTCTTAACGTGTAACATGAATAGATTTCCTTATTTTAGAACTACGATTATACGGATTTAAATGGATTTGGTGGAAATAAAAACTGTACGGATTTTGCAACATGAAAGCATGTTGCCTGAAAAGCAAAGGTAAGCCTACAGTTTTTATCTATTTAACATCGCTGAAGCATCGTTGAATAAGATATTTACGATTAAAACAAGAACGATTAAACAGATACTATGAAGAAACTTATTGCTCTGCTAAACCTTACTATTATTTTTTCAACCTTGCAAATTTCTGCACAGGTGAATACGGTTGAGTTTGGAAAAAACCGGGTGCAATTCCAGAAATTTAACTGGAAATATTATCAAACCGAAAACTTTAATACTTATTTCAGTCATGATGGATTGGCATTGGGAAAATTTGTTGCTCAAATTGCTGAACAAGAATTGCCGGGATTGGAAGAATATATCGAATATGGTTTGCAACGCCGCGCCAATATAGTCGTGTATAATAATTTTGACGAATATCAGCAAAGCAATATCGGTATGGGTATTGACTGGCAGAATGCCGGTGGTGTTACAAAATTTGTAAATAATAAAATGATTATTTACTTCGATGGCAATCATGAAAATTTTAAAAGACAAATACGGGAGGGTATTGCAAAAATTTTAGTGGATAATGTTTTGTTTGGTGATGATCTGGGTGAGTACGCTGCCAACCAGGCTTTACTCGATTTACCAAAATGGCTAACCGATGGTTATGTTGCATACGCTGCTGAAAACTGGAGTTCGGCACTGGATGATGAATTTCGAGCTGCAGTTTTATCTGCTGAGTATAAAAACTTTTATCATTTTGCTTACAAAAAACCATTGCTTGCCGGCCATGCCTTCTGGAATTATTTTGCAGGCAAATATGGTAAAAATAAAACTACTTACTTTTTATACTTAGCCCGCATCTACCGCAATTTGAATAATGCGTCGAATAAAATAACCAAGAAAAAATTTAAAACGGTTCTTCAGCAATTGATGCAGGATGAACAAGCAAGATATTTTAAAGATATCAGAGGCAGGCGGAATGCCCCAAAGGGAACGGTAGCTATAAGCGAAGTGGTTGGAAAAAAAGATTATTTCCGTTTCAATGCCAATCCAATTTCCAGAAGTTTTAGTTATGCGTTAGTAGAGTTTAAGCAGGGAAAATATCAGGTAGTGCTGGTAGAAAACTTTATCAGAAGAAAAGTATTACTCAAACTTGGAGCAAGAAGCCGTGAAGATGAAGTAAACCCCAACTACCCGATACTTGCCTGGGATAACAAGGGTACACGACTTGCATGTATTTATAATAGTGAAGGCAAACTGAAAATGTTTGTATATGATGCGGCTAATGGAATAAAATATATCAACAACCGTGAACTTGCAATGTTTGATCAGGTTCAAGACATGAAATATATGTTAGATGCCAACACACTTATATTAAGTGCAGTGAAAAGTGGGCAGACAGATATTTTTGTCTATAAATTGGATAAAGAATCGGTAGAACAAATAACGAATGATGTATATGATGATCTGGATGCTTCTTTTGTAGCTTTTCCCAATAAAACAGGTATTATTTTTTCGAGTAACCGTCCAAGTGCCATGGCAGTTTCCAGTGATGATTCGCTGCCAACAGGCCGTTTTAATATTTTTTTAGTTGACAACTGGAATAAATCGGATGCAAAACAAATTTCGCAGTTAAGTAAAATGAAATACGGTAATGCCCGTTATCCTTCACAATACAATACGTCGCATTTTACATTTGTAAGCAATGAAAATGGTGTAAGCAATCGCTATGCAGGATTCTTTACAACTGAACGTGCCGGTCTGGATACGCTGGTATTTATTGGTGATGAAATGCTGCGCAACCCTCCCCGTGCCGAAGTAGATAGTACATTAAAAGAATGGGGGAAAACAGATATTGATTCGGTTGGCTTTGTTTCCGTAACCAACGATTCTACGTATGTATTTCCACTTACCAACTACCAAAGCAGTATGCTGGAAACAAGAAGTGCAGGTGATAACAGCCATGTAAGTGAAACCGTGAAAGTGGGTGATATGAAATTATTGTATCGCTTGCGGGTAGATGAAGCATTGCTGCGTCGCCGCAATGTAACTGCCAAGCCAACAGAGTACATGAAAAAAGTTTTGGAAGATGACCGGTTGAATGCAGGCAAACAAGAATTGGAAAATCCTGCACCAATGGATGATAAAAAGAAAAAAGATGATTTTTTTCAAACTGAGTTTGATTCAAAAACAGATTCTACAAAACCGGCATCTAAAAAAACAGATATAGCCATAGAAGATGAAAAAGAAAATGTTTTAAAGAAAGCAAAACTATATGAATATCGTCCCCCGAAATATTTTACAGACTATGTAGTATCCGGTTTTAATAATACAGTGCTTACGGTAAATAAATTTCAACCGTATGGCGGTGGTGCCGGACCTATCTACTCTTCAAACGGAAATGATTTTAATGGTATGATCAGAATGGGAACAAGTGATTTATTTGAAGACTATCGGTTTACAGGTGGCTTCAGAATTGCTGGTAACTTAAGCGATAATGATGTGGTGTTTGCATTTATGAATCAAAGAAAAAGATTGGATTGGGGTGCCACGGTTTATCGCAGTAGTTCTACTGTATTAGTTGGAACGAATGTTGGAGATTTAATCGCCAAACAAATACAAACGTATTATCTCGCCAATCTTAGATATGCCATTGATAAAGTAAGAAGTTTACGAGCTACCATCGGACCACGATTTGACAAACTTGCTTTTAAAGCTGTTGATCAGACAACTTTAAAAGCTCCTGATTTTAAAAACACCTATGGCCAGTTCAGCCTGGAATATGTGCATGATGATGCAATAAGCCCTGCCTTGAATATCTGGAAAGGATTACGGTATAAAATTTTTATGGATTGGTTTACACAATTGGATAAAGTAAAGTCAACCGATGGCCGTTTTATTTTCAATGCCGGATTCGATGCTAGGCATTACCAACCTATCTATAGAAATATAATTTGGGCTATGCGGGCTGCAGGTGATTTTTCATGGGGTAGTCAAAAAGTGATTTATTATGTTGGCGGCGTTGATAATTGGTTTAAACCAAAATTTAATGATGCTAATAAACCCGCCGATGATACTTATGCTTATCAATCACTCGCTTTAAATCTTCGCGGATTTAAACAAAATGCTGCCAATGGCAATAATGCTGTTACGATTAATAGTGAAATAAGAGTCCCGGTGTTTGCAACATTTTTAAACCGGCCTATTAATAATGCATTGATACGGAATTTTCAGATCACCCAATTTTTTGATCTGGGCACAGCCTGGAATGGTAGTTTTAATAAACTATCAAGACCGAGTGTCACATACAGTGATCCAGCCAATCCATTTATTAATATAAAAATAAAGACCGGAGGTATTGGTCCCTTTGCAGGTGGTTATGGTTTTGGTGCAAGAAGTACCTTGCTTGGATATTTTTTGAGATTAGATGCTGCGTGGGAGATGAATGGCTTTTTTAAAAATAAGCCCATGTGGTATTTTGCAATGGGGGTTGATTTTTAGTTCGGGTTAAATAATAAACTATTTTTAAAATTATAAAGCCGCCGCGTAGAAACGTGGCGGCTTTTGTTTTCATTCCGAATTATATTCGGACAAAACCAACTGTAGAGAGCTATCGAATAACAGAATAACGGAAAAGCTATTTAAATGGTTGTCTCTTATAAAAAAAATATCGGATAATTTATCAATTGAAAGACCCTAATTGTCAATTAACAATTCGATTTTCAGTTCTTCGGGCTAAATTTGGTGATGATTCCGAAACCTTTATTCTTTATTATTCTCCTTCTGTTTACAGGCATTTTTGCTTTTCAACAAAAATCTTTTGCTCAGTATAAAGTTATCGCCGGTATTGTAAAAGATAATCATAGTGATGAACCCGTTGCTTTTTCTTCAGTTCAATTTAAAAATACAACGATTGGTAAACTAACTGATTCAGCGGGCCGCTTTTCCTTTTCGTTTAGTAAATGGCCCTCTGATACATTGGAAATAACAAATGTGGCTTACCAGGCAATTATTTATGTTTTTATTAAAACAAAAGATTCCATTTTTATAACCATCAAGATG
>JANOFP010000296.1:0-2934 GCA_031413675.1 Bacteroidota bacterium | reverse complement strand
GGCATTTGATTTCGCATCATACGAATATTTATAAGTACCCTCAAGATCATCTGTTGATGTAGCAGCATCGTGAGAATAAATATCCATTTGTGTAATGCTGCCTATTGCATCGTAAGAAAAATTTGTTTTAGCAACCAATTCATAACCTATTGTTACTAAAGGAATGCTTTGATATTCGTCAGCACGAATTAGTTTTCCGGCTCCATCATAAATCATTACCGAGCTATCTGTAATACTAAACCCCATAAAACTTATTTTAAAAACGGATGCAGTATAACGGGATGATGAAGCATTGTAATATACATTCGTAACCACGCTGTCAATTCCTACAACTACGAAGTTTGGGTTTATCTGAGTAAACCGGGTAAGTATTCCCGACCCATTTCTATAATATCGTACTTCATTGCCAGCATCAAAAGTTCCACTCATTCCCAACGATTTTTCATTTATTAATTTGCCGGACAAATTATAAGTATAAATAGTAACAACAGAATCTGTTCCAGATTTTGAAACTGATTTTACAAGTTTATTTCCAGTAGCACCTCCACCGCCATTACCATTCAAAAATTTAATTTCCTTCTGACAGGAAAATAAAAAGAAAGCAAACAATGGAAAAATAAATTTTACTTTTTTCATGTACTGAAATTTATAACTCCAATAAAGTTTTTACAGGGTCTTTACCAAACAACATCAATTCCGGATGTTCCAACAATTCTTTTACCCGTACCAAAAAACTTACACTTTCTCTTCCATCTATTACACGATGGTCGTAGCTGAGAGCAACATACATCATTGGTCGTATTACAATTTGTCCCTTCTCCACCATTGGTCTTTCTTCAATCTTATGCATTCCCAAAATAGCAGATTGTGGAATATTAATAATTGGTGTACTTAGCATAGAACCAAAAACTCCACCATTCGTAATGGTAAATGTTCCGCCTTGCAAATCTTCGGTGGTCAATTTATTATCTTTTGCTTTTGTAGCAAGCTCAACTACTTTCTTTTCTATGTCTGCCATACTCAGGCTTTCTGCATTTCGTATTACGGGCACGGTTAATCCTCTTGGTGTAGAAACGGCAATAGATATATCGCAGTAATCATGATAAATAATAGTATCGCCATCAATATATGCGTTCACTGCTTTCCATTCTTGTAACGCATAACTACATGCTTTGGTAAAAAAACTCATAAAGCCTAATCCAACGCCATGTGTTTCTTTAAATTTGTCCTTATATAAATTTCTAATTTCCATGATAGGCTGCATATTCACCTCATTGAAAGTCGTGAGCATGGCAGTTGTGTTCTTAGCTTCAACCAATCTTCTTGAAATCGTTTTACGCAGATTACTCATCTTCTCTGCTTTTTCATTTCGGCTCTTTACAACTATCCCTGGTTTTATTCCAGGATTGTTTAATGCTGAAAGAACATCTTCCTTTAATATTTTTCCTTCCGGTCCTGTAGCTGTTATTTTTTTTGTATCTACTTTTTTGTCAGCAATCATTGCTGCTGCTACCGGAGTAGCTTTTACATCTACGACAAACTCAATTTTCTTTTCTTCCTTCTTTTCTTTTTTTGATTCTGCTTTTGGGGTTATTTCTTTTGATTCTGCACCTGAAGGTTTAGCAGCTTTTTCATCAATAGAAGCAAGCACATCGCCAATTTTTATTGAATCGCCTTCGTTGATTGCAGATAATTTTAAAATACCTGCCTTTTCAGCATTTACTTCAAAGGTTGCTTTCTCGCTTTCTAATTCAGCAATCACTTCATCTCGCTCAACATAATCACCGTCCTTCTTTGTCCATTTAAGAAGTGTTACCTCATTTATTGATTCGCCAACTGATGGAACTTTTATATCAATCATATAATTTGTTTCTAGTTTGTAATTTTTAACTCTTCGAAATTAAAAACCTTTTAATATAAGTGGGCCTTGTGCTCTGATGGCCTCCCCTCACGGGGGAGGTCGGGAGGGGGCCTAAATAGAAAAAGCCGTTTCCACAATCTCTGCTTGCTCTTGCACATGCACTTTGTTATATCCTGTTGCTGTTGATGCAGAAGGCTGACGACTTATCACCCCATAATTAATTGTCTTCAAATTCATTTGTAAGAATGTAGCCGCTCCCATATTCAATGGTTCTTCCTGTACCCAAAACCAGGTAGCCCGGTTATATTTTTTATACATTGCTTCTAATTTCTTTTCCGGTAAAGGATACAATTGTTCTAAACGGATAACAGCAACATCTTTTCTTTTATCCTTCTGTTGACGCTCTGCCAGGTCAAAATAAATTTTACCGCTGCAGAATAAAACTTTCTTTACTTTAAATTCTTCTGCATAAATATCATCAATCACTTCTTTAAAGCCACCACTTGTAAATTCGTTTAATTCGGAATACGATCCGGTATGACGAAGATTTGCCTTTGGCGAAAAATTAATCAATGGTTTTCTGAATGACCATGCAAGTTGTCTTCTCAATGCATGAAAAAAATTGGATGAAGTAGTGATATTGGTGATGATCAGATTCAATTCAGCACACATTTGTAAAAACCGTTCAAGCCTTGCACTGCTATGTTCCGGTCCCTGCCCTTCGTAACCATGAGGTAGTAACATGGTAACACCATTCATCCTGTTCCATTTTTGTTCACCTGCTGTTATAAACTGGTCAATCATGGTTTGTGCACAGTTGCCAAAATCTCCAAATTGTGCTTCCCATAAAACCAACGCATTTGGGTTAGCCATTGCATAACCAAATTCAAAACCTAATACGCCATACTCACTCAGCAATGAATTATAAATTCTGAATTTTCCTTTTGCGTCGGGTATTTTAGATAACCTGTTATAGGGTTTGTCGTTGTTTTCATCTCTTAATACTGCATGGCGGGAAGAAAATGTTCCCCTTGTTACATCCTGTCCGCTCATTCTCACATTTTTTCCTTCAA
>JANOFP010000295.1:0-4476 GCA_031413675.1 Bacteroidota bacterium | reverse complement strand
CATTGAAGTATGATGCGCAATCAAAACAACCGGCTATGCAAAGTTTAGAGAGAGTGAGCCGTCCGGGTTTGCGTACCTATGCTAAACCTGAAGAATTTCGCCGTGTAAAAAATGGCTTGGGTGTTGCAATTATTTCAACATCTAAAGGTGTAATGACAGATAAAGAAGCGAAAGCTCAGAATGTAGGTGGAGAGGTGTTGTGTTATATTTATTAAACTTGATTAATTCAAAATTGCGGATTAACGATTGCAAATTTATTTGCATCCACAATCTGAAATCTTAAATCTTAAATCTAAAATAGAATGTCTCGAATAGGTAAAAAAGCAGTTCCGGTTCCAGCAGGTGTTACCGTTACAATAAGTAACGATAATATCGTAACTGTAAAAGGCAGCAAAGGCGAGCTAAAGCAGACAATTGATCGTGATATAAAAGTGGAAGTGAAAGATAGTGAAGTAAGCTTTATCCGGCCAACAGATCAAATTCGTCATCGTGCATTGCATGGTTTATACCGTTCATTGATTGCAAATATGATCAAAGGCGTTACTGATGGTTATGTTAGAAAACTAGAATTGATTGGTGTGGGTTTCAAAGCAAGTAACCAGGGCAATGTATTGGATCTTTCTTTGGGTTATTCACACAATATCATTTTTGAAGTACCAAAAGAAATTAAAGTTGTAACAGCTCAGGAAAAAGGACAAAATCCATTGATAACATTAGAAGGAATAGACCGTCAGTTGTTAGGTCAGGTATCTGCAAAGCTTCGTGGCTTACGCAAACCTGAGCCATACAAAGGAAAAGGTGTACGCTACCAGGGTGAAGTAGTAAGGAAGAAAGCGGGTAAGGCAGCTGGTAAATAAAGAATGATTTGCAAAATTGCAAATGAAGTGAAAATTGGAAAATAGAAACAGCCTTGGCAGAATCAAGGTTTAAAATAGAAGTAAATGAATCCGAAAGTAAAATCAGACAGAAGAACAAGAATCAGACGCACCATCCGTAAAAAGATTAATGGTACTTCTGCAACCCCACGCTTATCTGTATTCAGAAGTAATACAGAAATTTATGTACAGCTGATTGATGATGTATCTGGCAAAACAATTGCTTCTGCATCTTCAAAAGATAAAGATATTGCTGCGCAAAAAGTAACCAAGACTGAAAAAAGTAAATTGGTAGGAAGTGTGATTGCACGTAAAGCAACTGAGTTGGGTGTAAGTATCGTTGTGTTTGATCGGGGTGGTAATTTATATCATGGTCGTGTAAAAGCAGTGGCTGACGGAGCAAGAGAAGGCGGACTGAAGTTCTAATATTTTTAAAATAGCAAACACTAATAAATGGCAAAGTTTAGCGTAAACAAAGTAAAAGCTGGCGATCTTGAGTTGAAAGACAAAGTAGTTTCTATCAACCGTGTTGTAAAAACAACTAAAGGTGGTCGTGCTTTCAGTTTCTCTGCGTTGGTTGTTGTAGGTAATGAAAGTGGTGTAGTAGGTCATGGCCTTGGAAAGGCAAAGGAAGTACAAGAGGCAATTACCAAAGGAATTGAAGATGCAAAAAAGAATTTGATAAAAGTTCCGGTAATGCATGGTACCATACCGCATGATCAGTGGGCTAAAGAAGGTGCAGCTAAAGTTTTAATAAAACCTGCTGCTCATGGTACAGGTGTAATAGCCGGAGGTAGTATGCGTGCCGTTTTGGAAAGTGCCGGTATTACAGATGTATTAGCAAAATCACTTGGCTCTGCTAATCCTCATAATGTGGTAAAAGCAACCTTTAAAGCACTTGCATTATTGCGTGAACCTATTCAAGTTGCTAAAACAAGAAACTTAGGATTGAAGAAAGTATTTAACGGATAATAAAACAGTCGGCAGTCGATAGTCGGCAGCCGGTAGTCAAAAGACTGTAATATGAAAAAGATAAAAATAACATTAGTAAAAAGTCCGATAGACAGACCTGAGCGTCAGAAATTAACTTTGCAGGCTTTGGGTTTAAATAAGGCAAATGCTTCGAGAGAAGTAGAAGCTACTCCACAAATTCTTGGTATGGTTCGCAAAGTGAATCATATGGTGAAAGTGGAACAATTAGCAAATTAGCAAATGTGCCAATATGCAAATGAAGCATCATAGTTTTTTGCACATTGGCACATCAGCACATTAATAATAAGCGAGGGGTGATTCCCCGTTGAGTTTAAAATCAAGATAAAAATGAAATTACATACGTTAAGACCTGCAAAAGGCGCAACACAAAAAGTAAAACGAATTGGACGTGGTGATGGCTCGGGTCATGGTGGTTCATCTACAAAAGGTAATAAAGGCCATCAGAGCCGTAGTGGTTTTAAAAACAGAAGATCACATGAAGGTGGGCAGATGCCCATTCAGCGTCGTGTTCCAAAACGTGGTTTCAAAAACATTAATCGTGTAGAATATAAAGTTTTTAACCTGGGGCAGATTGAGCAGCTTATTGAAAAATATGGCTTTACTGAATTCAGTATGGAAACACTTTATATTAACGGATTGGTGAACCGTACTGATAAAGTAAAAATTCTGGGAAATGGTGAATTGAAAACTAAGTTGAGCTTTAGAATAAATGCAGTTAGCGATAAAGCAAAAGCTGCAATTGAAACAACTGGTGGTTCAATTGAAATAGTCAGATAAAGTTCTTTTCCCCCCGATGCAATCGGGGGACTTTTGATTTTAGCAGATTTTTTTGGTACTTATTGATTTAAGAATGCCAGGAAATTAAAAATACTGTTGCTGCTGTTGCTGAAGCATGTACTTAAGTATAAGGGTGCGACGCAAGGGACGATGATAGTAGCAATATAGCTTAGTACAAAAAAATATTTAACGGTAACAAAAAATTTTTATTACCCGTGAAGAAACTGATACAAACGTTAAAAAACATCTGGAGCATTGAAGAGTTAAAAGGTAAAATACTTTTTACGTTGATGCTGATGGGCATTTATGTGCTCGGAACTAATATCGTATTGCCGGGAGTTAATCCCACATTGGTGGATCAGGGTGAAAGTGCTGGCGGTATTCTTGGGTTAATCAATACTTTTTCGGGTGGGGCATTTCAGCAGCAATCGATTTTTGCATTGGGTATCATGCCCTATATATCTGCATCGATATTTATGCAATTAATGACGGTTCTTGTTCCTTCATTTCAAAAAATGCAGAAAGAAGGTGAGAGTGGCCGTAAAAAAATAACTCAATACACAAGATATCTTACTGTACTTGTTACCATATTTCAGGCCTCAGCCTATGTAGCTTATATAAAAGGAATGAACCAGGGTAATGGAGCTATGATAGCAGGGTACTCACCCTATTTCTGGATTTCATCTTTGTTAATACTTACTGCCGGAACAATGTTTGTAATGTGGATGGGTGAAAAAATTACAGACAAGGGTTTGGGCAATGGTACTTCACTTATCATCATGGTAGGTATCCTGGCTCGTTTACCACAGTCATTTGTACAGGAACTTTCTGCAAAATCAAACCGCACCGGTGACATTATAATTTTCATAGTTGAGATTGCGATATTGATTGCTATCATTCTTGCCTGTATATTATTAATTCAGGGTGTACGCAAAATTCCGGTGAATTATGCCAAACAAATTGTAGGCAATAATAAATTTGGCGGGGCAAGACAGTTTCTTCCAATTAAAGTAAACAGTGCTGGTGTAATGCCGATCATTTTTGCTCAGGCAATTATGTTTTTACCTACTTTATTTACGTTGGGGGAAAAAGGTGGTAACATCGGACAAATGTTTACCAATTATGCCAACTTTGGCTACATGATTATTTATTCTGTAGTGGTAATTGGGTTTACATTTTTATACACCGCATTAATATTTAATCCAAAACAAATCTCTGATAATCTGAAACAAAATAACGGATTTATTCCTGGTGTTAAACCCGGTCAGCCTACAACAGATTATATCGGTACTATTATGGATAGAATAACATTACCAGGTGCTGTGTTTCTTGCACTAATTGGTATCTTACCTGGTATTGCACAACGATTTGGCGTATCTCCCGGTTTCTCAACTTTCTTTGGTGGTACTTCATTACTGATTATGGTGGGTGTAGTACTCGATACACTTCAGCAAATTGAAACTCAACTGATGATGAGACAATATGATGGTTTGATGAAAAGCGGAAGAATACAGGGAAGACAGAGTACATCTGGGATGTCGATTTAATTTATTTCTATTAAATATTACAATTGTATAATAGTACCGGCTCAGAAAAGAGCCGGTTTTTTTTGATCGAATAATGAACCTCACTATATGTAACAGAAGAGTAGACACGACAATGAAATTGCTGGGATTGGTACACAAAAAATTATTACTGATATTTGCAAAATGATTTTAATAAAAACAGATGAGGAAGTTGAAATGATGCGCAAGAGTGCATTACTGGTAAGCAAAACGCTTAGCGAAGTAGCTAAGATTCTAAAACCCGGCATCACTACTTTGTATTTAGA
>JANOFP010000294.1:0-2141 GCA_031413675.1 Bacteroidota bacterium | reverse complement strand
CTGTCTTTGGTTATGCATGGAAATATTCTTCGTGCAATATCGCCTACTACACCCGGGTATTCATCTGCTGCTTTTTCTGTTTGCTGTGCTGCTTTTTTTTCGGTGTAGCAGCCGGTGAGTAACAGTGCTGCTATGGTAAATACAGCTAAGAAAATAAGTGATACAAAATTCCCTTTACAGCCGCCGGGTGCCATGCCGAACTTTGTATTTTTATCTGGGAATGAGTATGGGCTATCGTTTGTGGTCATAAAAAAAATATTTATGGTTTAATATCCTCTACTTCTTTTTCAGAATCTGTTTCTTTTTTAATTTGGTCGCCCTCATTATCCACACGTATATAATCTTCGCCATTCGCCATTAGCGTATCCAGGTTGTTTAAAATAAAAGACGTGCATAGTTTTATGACCAGCAAGATGGGTGCATCTGCCGCTGTGCCTTGTATCATTAAAAGGGTAAGCACAAAATTTTCAATGTTGCTGAAAATCTTTTTAAACTTCCTGTACCACCGTGGTGCAGGTTTATTTGCGTTTTGAATCAGTTTTGTTATTCCCATCTTATTTCTTTTTTTTGTTTAAATATTTTCCTATCAAATGTTTTCCTACCACACCCATTGCACCGGTGAATGCGGCTATAAAGCCTAAATAAAATAGTTGCAATGCGTTTTCAAAAAGGCTGGTCCATGTAATACCTGCAATAAACGCATACATGCTGCCGCCAAATAGCCCTGAAAAAAAAGCTACTACATCATCTATCGGGTGTTTCATTTTTATTTCCATTTTTATTTTTTTACCAAAGCCGCTCTACTGATACGGACGGCACTGCACCAGCCATATTCAGTTCACCAAATCTTAAATTATTATTCTGAAAAATTCCTTCTGCACCCCACTTACCCCTGAATGTTAGGTATGCTCTTGGAGGGATTGCCCATCCTTTGTAATTATAAACTTCCAAAGCCGGATAAAAATTAAGAAGCGGGAACCTTGAATTGGATCCATAGAACTCTATTCCAGTTTCTGCATTTACACAAGTGGTAGTATGACCATTCCATTTAAGAATTACAATCTCATTGATACCAATTTCCCAATACGTAGTTCCTAAAATATTCCGTATGAAAAAACTATTTTTTTGACCCATGAATATTGTTGAAGATGGATTTACAATAGTCAATTCCCCTAAATCGCCATAGTAATATTCCATAACATAAATCCCGTTGTTTCTGTAACCAATTTGAACCCATACATCACCTATCTTAGTTGATACCCATGCCGACCTTCCAGATTCATTACCAAGATTTTTTACATCGAATGTAGATTTTACTCCACGTATTGAGCTATCGGTATAGGCTCTTGCCAGCGTATAGTGGAAGGATGATGATACTGGTTTTCTCAACTGCATATTCGTACTATCAAATCTTTCTGGTACGGGTATTCTTTTTACCTGTACTGTTCTGTATTCTATTTTTTGTAATGGCTGCTTATTGCAGTTAGTTACCAGTATTACAAATAATACAAACGATAAAATGGGTATGATTTTTAGTAGTTTCATTGGTCAAGTGCTATGTTTTTGCCCTTATTAATAATTCTATCTACATCGGATTTATGAGTAGCATCATACACTGCCCGAAGCGTTACGAATATTGGATGAGTTAAAACATCCATTTTATTTTTAAAATTGTTACCCATGTATTCCCGTTGCCCGTTTGGCTTGGATAATTCATTCTGATAAAAGTATAGAACAAGTTTACCAGGCAAGGAATCAATTACTACATCCGCAGTAAGATTAGCCGGATTAGCTGCAAACAATTTTTTTACCAATCTTTTTGCAATGATAATATTTGAGCTATCACTTTTGTTTCCTTCTAAAAGCGCAATATGATACAGCCATTCAAAAGTTTTTCCACTTAGATTGCGGATTACAGTTGTGTCAATCGGCTGTTGTTGCGCTTGGACATTATTTGTCCAAAATAGAATTGATATCAATACGAGTTTTTTCATTTGTTTTTTTTTAATAAGTAATTACAATCATAAATCCAACACCACCGGGGCCGCCTGCACCACCCAATCCGGGATTCATACCTACACCGCCGCCGCCACCACCACCGCCGCCTTGCCCGCCTGTGCCACCAACTGCACCGGCTGTAG
>JANOFP010000293.1:0-18977 GCA_031413675.1 Bacteroidota bacterium | reverse complement strand
CCATTTTTAGCGTTACTCAGCAATGATTTTAATTAAAGTTCCTTGTGTAAGATTATCCGTTAATTTCATACCATTTAAAATGGCAAATTCTTCCAGCCGTTTTTCCGGAACATTATACTGGCGGAAAGCCTGGGCCAGCGTCATACCCGAACCCACTCTCTTTATTCTGACCCGTTCAGGCTTTTTATTTAATTTGACCGGATCAGTTAATGGTCGGAAACCTTGCATTGTGTAGCTGAAACTATCCGCATAATTATTAAAATCGGTGATCGATGATACCCCGAGCAGATGATAGATGTTGCCGTTATACTGAATAAAATAGGATAAGGTTCTAAGCACTGGCTGGCCTTGTTGTTCCGGCTGTTGATCGGCAATTACATTTATAGCCTGCAATCCATTCACTGTAGTATTCCTTGAATCTATCGTTGTCAATTTATTTTGTTGTAAAAAAGTATTGGCCGCTTCCTGTAGTGAATTGCCTTGTGCCAGCATCATCATCATGAGTGCTTTGCCATCTTTTGGTGCAAGCTGAACCCGTTGGGGGCTATTCTGGTAATTCCAGTTCAGCGGTGTAGGGAACTGGAATTTTAAATCAGGATGATAAAAAACATTATTTTCAAGGAACCCTCCCTTTGGATCTTCACCATATATTAAACCTTCAATTCTTCTGAGGTAAACGTTTCGGTTCACCAGCGGATTGGTGAGATTAAGTTTTTGTTTCCATTCAGCTGCTAGCCTTGTTACTGTTGCATTACGGTCACCCGGATTGGGGTGAGTAGATAAGAATTCAGGTAATTCAGCAGATCCAGATCCTGCTGAACTTCTTTCCAGCGTAATAAAAAAATTTGCCATCTGCTGTGCATCATACCCAATCTTTGAAGAATATTCCACGCCCAATTCATCAGCTTCCCGCTCAGCATCACGGCTGTATTTTAAAAATAATAATTGGAGCCCGGTAGAAGCGGCTTCAGCAAATCGCCCCAGCTCAGGAGAAATAATGATACCTGCTATAATACCCAATTGGCCCAGAATTGCATTTCGTTGTTGTGCAACACCGTGACGGTGTGTAATGTGACCTAACTCATGTCCAAGCACACCGGCAAAATCTGCTTCGCCATTGAAATGGGCCATAATGCCACGGGTAAAATAAACATATCCCCCCGGTACAGCAAATGCATTCAGCACTTCTGAATCCAGTACTCTGAATCCATACTCCAGTTTGGGGCGATGAGAAATTGCTGCCATCTGCTTTCCTTTCAAATTAATAAAATTTTGAAGAGTAGTATCTCCATACAAACCGAATTGGGCGATAATCTGCGGGTCTGCTTCTTTTCCCATGGCAATCTCCTGTGCTTCTGACATCAGCACTACCTGCTTTTTACCTGTAACAGGGTTCCTTGCACAATTGCTGAATGATAAAGAAAGGACTGCAGTCAAAAAACTAAATATTATATATTTTTTCATGTTATAGATATTATTAATTAGTAAAACGTTGAACCAAAATATAGTTTAAAAAAATGCTTTGGTAAAATTACTTTGAATTGATTTTCTTTTTCATGATAATTTTATTTTAGCGTAAAAAAGTTTTGTAAGTTATAGACTGTCCTGCAATAATTTTAATGCCCTCTGAAAATTAATCACAAATTCAACAACGCATCATGCATAAATATTTTATTCAAGCAGCATTCAGACTTACTGTACATTTTGTTTAAATTTATATGCTGCAGATGTAATACCTGACAAAAATGAGTGCTTTTCATAAGTGAAGTATTATGTAATTTTTGATATTTTTTATATAATTGCCAGCTTTTCATTACGCAGGATTATTCACATCTCCGGTAGAAAGAGTGGAGGATGACTCCGGTGTATAAAACTTTTGAATAGGTTTCTGTTCCTTCAAGTTCTTCAAAATAATCAAAAATAAAAGAAATCTGCCTCTATGGAGCCTGCTCGTCCTTATAATACTTGAAGGGCAAACTGCATTAAAAACAATTCTGAATTATCCATTATCTTTCATGTGTAACGAAATTAAATGAACCAGGCCCCGACAAAAATTAAAGCAATCATTACCGGCGCCACAGGTATGGTCGGCGAAGGTGTACTGTATGAATGCCTGCAGCATGATGATGTAGAATCGGTTTTTGTAATTAACAGAAAGCCTTGCAATGTTTCTCATCCAAAACTGAAAGAAATTATTCATGATGATTTTTTTAATTTGTCTGCGATAGAAAATCAATTGGCAGGTTATAACAGTTGTTTATTTTGTTTGGGTGTATCATCCGTTGGAATGAAAGAACCTGAATTTTACCGGTTGACTTATACGCTGACAATGAATTTTGCAGTAACTGTTTTAAAGCAAAACCCAGGTATCAGCTTTTGCTATATCTCCGGTGCCAGTACTGACAGTACTGAAAAAGGAAGAATGATGTGGGCAAGAGTAAAAGGTAAAACCGAAAATGATTTGATGAAACTTTCCTTTAAAGCAGTCTATAATTTTCGCCCCGGTGTGATACAACCAACAAAGGGTTTAAAAAACACATTGAAAGCCTATAAATATTTTGGATGGTTAATTCCGGTTATCAGACTTATCGCACCGAATAGTATCATCACATTAAAACAGCTTGGCTTAGCTATGATAAATGCTATGGCAAAAGGATATCAAAAGCAAGTGCTGGAAGTAAAAGATATTATTGCACTTTCAAAACTTTAACGGTCATTCGTATCATCGTTTCCGTCAACTCCAATCACTATCTTTAACCCCTGTATGAAAGCAAATGGAGCCGGCAAAAAATTTATTGGTGCAAGCCTGTTCTTGTCTTTTTATTTATTACCGTCACATGTTATTTCCCAATATATTCTCAATGGCGCTGCGGTACAAAATTCCTGTAACTGTTATACACTTACACAGGAAGTAAATACACAAAGTGGTAGCGTATGGAATTCGAATAAAATAAATTTAAATCAACCCTTTGATTTCTGGTTTAATGTATTTCTGGGTTGTAAAAATGATAACGGTGCAGATGGAATGGTTTTTATGTTGCAGCCATTGAGTACAAGTATTGGTACAACAGGGGAAGGAATGGGTTTTGAAGGGATTGCTCCCTCTGTAGGAATTTCATTGGATACCTGGCAAAACACAAATCGAAATGATCCGGCATATGATCATATCAATATTCAGATAAATGGAATTGTAACACATGGTACAGATCTGTCTGGCCCCGTTCCGATGTCAATAGTAAGTGATGATGTAGAAGACTGCAACTGGCATGTGCTGCGTATAGCCTGGAACCCTGTAACAAAAACATTGACATCCTGGTTTGATGATATACAAAGAGTACAAGCCGTAGTTGATTTGGTAGCAACAGTTTTTAATAATGATCCGTTAGTTTATTGGGGTTTTACAGCAGCTACAGGGGGTTCAAATAATTTTCAAAAATTTTGTACAGCATTAAATCCCGGGTTTTCTACTAATCTACCCAATAATATTACTTGTATAAATCAACCTGTAATTTTTCAAAATAACTCTCAGTCATTTGGACCTATACAAAATTATTATTGGGATTTTGGTGATGGAACTACCAGTACTTTACAAAATCCACCACCCCATAATTTTCCTCAACCTGGTAACTATGAAATAAAAATGGTGGTAACAGCATTGGATGGATGCAGAAGCGATACACTTAAAAAAATTGTAGTGATCGGTTCAAAACCAGTTGCAGGGTTTAAAATTTTTGATACCTGTTTTTTACAGCCAATCCGGGTAAATGATCAATCAACTACAGCGGTTGGTGTTATTAATAAATGGAACTGGAGTGTAAACGGCGTATTTGCATCTTCATCGCAGCAACCTCAATTCACAGGATTAGCTCCTGGCAATTATGAAATAAAATTAGCTGTCGAATCTGTTTATGGTTGCAAGTCAGATACGGTTATTGGATTTGTAAACATTAATCCACGTCCTGTTATTGCTGCAAATTTTCCGGATGGGTGTATGAATACACCGGTTCAGTTCAATGCAAATCAAATTGATAATAGTACAACCATTTCTCAATGGAACTGGAATTTTAATGACGGAGGCAAATCCGGTTTGCAAAATCCATCACATAATTTTATAACGAGTGGAAATCAAACTATAAATACCTGGGCTATTGCAGGCAAGGGATGTTCATCAGATACAATTACAGATAATATAAATATTGTATTTGCACAGGCAGATGCTGGTATGGATACTGTAATTATATTAAATACTCCTTTTCAAATGCAGGGGAGTGGAGGTGTAGATTATTCATGGGCTCCTTCAACCGGGTTAAACAATTCTTCCATCCGTAATCCGGTTGCTTTGCCACAGGATGATATAACATATGTACTCACAGTTACAACCGCAGAAGGATGCATAGCTGCCGATGCAATACAAGTTACTGTCTTTAAAGGTTCGGCTATTTATGTACCTACGGCATTTACGCCCAACAATGACAGGCTGAATGATGAATTGATGCCAAAATATTATGGAATAAAAACATTGGACTATTTTATTGTTTACAATCGTTGGGGAGAAAAAGTTTTTGAAACAATAGAAATGAACAAAGGGTGGGATGCAAAAGTTAATGGAGTTAATCAGGCATCGGGTACATTTGTCTGGGTTGTACAGGCAACAGATTATGTAGGTCAAATGCTGAAGCAAAAAGGAGCCGTTACTATTATCCGCTAGAAATATTAATAATGAAAAAAACAATTTTCATCCTCTTTGTATTTTCGTTTTACTTAAAACCGAATGCACAGGTAAAGTGGATATGTGTTGATTCACTATATCAGCCATTGCCTGTTTCGGTTCATATCTATAAAACAATTGATTCGTTAGGTGGCAAGCCCAATATCGCCTACTATGTTTCTGCTGAATTGAAAAATAAAAAATTAGATTTTACTGCCGATACAACTTATCGAAGATGATTAACACCGACTCAGTATTTTGAAAAAAATGATAAACCACTACTGGTCGTGAACTGTACTTTTTTTTCTTTTGAAACAAATCAAAATTTGAATGTGGTGGTGAAAGAAGGAAAAATGGTTGGATATAATATTCATTCTATCGCCGGAAGAGGGAAGGATACGTTTACCTATCGCCATCCATTCCGAAGTGCAATTGGCATCGGCAAAAAAAGAAATGCGGATATTGCCTGGTTATATACGGATTCATCTTCGAAATTTGCTCTGGCAAGCCAATGGACCCTTCCAGTAATTAATGATTCATTTCAAAATCCGGGAAAGAAATATCTTTTTTATAAAATTTCTGTTCCGCAACATATGGGTTTTGAAAAATGGAAAATGCAAACAGCAGTAGGTGGTGGTCCTGTACTTATACAAAATGGAGAAATAAAAATTACGAACGAAGAAGAAATGATGTTTGCCGGAAATGCAATTAATAATAAAGAACCCCGGACTGCAATGGGTTATACCAAAGATGGGAAACTGATTCTACTTGTAGTGCAAGGTCGTTATCCCGGAATTTCAGAGGGTGCCACATTAATAGAAGAAGCACAAATATTTAAAGACCTCGGATGTTGGGAAGCTTTGAATCTTGATGGGGGTGGCAGCAGTTGTTTACTCATCAATGGAAAAAATACGATAAAACCATCGTCGAATGGGGTTCAAAGACCAATTCCTGCAGTTTTTTTAATAAAAGCAAATTAGAAATAAATTTTCCGATTAGGACTTCGAAATAATTTTTTTATAGTAGTTCTTTTCAATTTTAAATAGTTTTTTGGCATGATTTTTCATATTAGTAGCCGGACTAAAAACCCTAAATATGAAAAAAACAGCTCTGGCCACTATCGCAATCGCAATAATCTCCACCGTAGTATTTATCAGTTGTAAAAAAGAAAGTTCTTCCGGCTACCAATTTTCAGTTCACCTTACTGATGCACCTGCTGCATTTGAAGAAGTGAATGTGGACATCCGCGAAGTGAAAGTAAAATTGAGAGATGATTCGGCAGGCTGGGTAAGTTTAGCCACAAACGCCGGAGTTTATAATTTACTCGGTTTGCAAAATGGAGTTGATACATTACTTGCAACCGGCACACTCCCTTCAAATTTTGTTCAGGAAATACGTTTAATTCTCGGTACAGCTAATTCAGTAAAAGTTGGCGGTCAAATTTATCCGCTGGCAATGAATAGCGGTGACCATCAGAAACTGATGATTAAAGTGAATAAACAAATCAGTTCTCAGGTTGATTCTTTAATTGTTGATTTTGATGCAGGACTTTCAATTCATCAACAAGGCAATGGCACTTATCGGTTACAACCCGTATTAAAAATAAAATAAATTTCAGGATCTTAAATAAAAAACGGCTGACAGAAATGACAGCCGTTTTTATTTATAAAAGATATTTGTCCAATATTCGAATTACCTGAATAGAGTATTTAATTAATCGCACTGAACCTATCAAGTTAATCGTAAGTTGGGACTCCATCTATTTTTTATACCAATTGGATTTAATCTTTAATCCAAAAATCCAGTATAATACCGAGAGCAGAAACGATTTTCATTTTGGACTACATTGTATGGCGATTCGGTATTAATCCCATGCAAGGGCACTTGCGCCCAATATAGCAGCATCCGACTCTTTTAAATGACTCACCAGAATTTTTACTTTGTTTTGAAAAACTTTAATCAGGTTTTCTTCCATATACTTTCGGGTAGGTCTTAAAATAAATTCACCTGATTTTGTTAGACCGCCAAAGAGTATAATAGCTTCGGGGCTACTGAACATAACAGCATTTGCCAAAGCAAGTCCCAATATTTTTCCGGTGAACTCAAATACATCCAATGCAATTTTATCATTTTCCAAAGCTGCCTCATAAACAGCTTTTGCATCCAATTTTTCTTTTGGAATTTTTCGTAACAAACTGGGTTCAGAACTATTGGCAAGCATTTCAATAGCCGTAAGCGTAACACCCGTAGCAGATGCATAACTTTCTAGCGATCCTTTTTTACCTGTGCCACTATGCAATCTTCCATCCGGAATTACAATTGTATGTCCCAGTTCACCAGCAAAACCATCATGACCATAAATCAATTGGCCATTTGCAATAATGCCACTTCCAACACCAGTGCCCAATGTGATCATGATAAAATCTTTCATCCCTTTTGCAGCGCCATACATCATTTCTCCAATAGCAGCAGCATTTGCATCATTTGTAAGAATAACCGGGAGTCTAAGTTTGGCTTTTATCATGTCAGAAAGCGGAATCACACCTTCCCAGGGCAGATTAGGAGCATACTCGATGGTCCCTGTATAAAAATTTCCATTCGGCGCACCTACTCCAATTCCTTTAATACGATCTTTGCCACCCGCTTTGTCAATCAGTACAGCCAATTCATCATTCAACTCTTCAATAAATGTTTCAACTGTTGCATGTTTCTTAGTTGACAGATATCCGTTGTACAATACATTTCCATCTGCATCTACGATTCCGAATTTGGTTCCCGTACCGCCAATGTCAATACCAATTACGAGTTGATCTTTTTCTGACATAAGTACTATTTTAGAAAGTAGTCCCGGTTAATTTCGGAACTGATATAGTTTTTAAAAAATATTTTAATGACCTGTTCCTTTTACTTTACTCAATTCATCTAAATCGATTCCTTGTTCTTTCAAATCCTTTTTTGATTTGATAGCATAATACGCTAAATACACAAAGCATGCTATTCCAACAACATAAGAAAGACTAATTCCCAAAATATGATCGGCGGATACATAGCCTTGTAACAAACTGATTACGCCGCCACCACAAATCATAAAAATAAGAAAATTTGAACCTTCGCTTGTATGCTTTCCTAACCCGGAAATTGATAAAGTGAAAATGCAAGGCCAAAGAGTTGAACAAAATAAACCTACACTGCAAATAGCGTAAACGCTAATTTGATGATCGGGAGAAAAAATTGCAACAAGTAAAGCAATGATTCCACAAATACTAAAAATAAGTAATTGTTTTGCCGGGTTACCCATACTTAAAAAATTTGCAATAATTAAAGCAATTATTACTAAGGCATAAATAAAGAAAGGTTGTAAATCGTTTTTTGCAATTGCATTTACCAGTAAGAAAACCCCAAATGCCAGATAGGGCATTAAAAACTGTAGTATTTTTTTTGTGCTGCTGGAAAAACCAAATGCATCCGCTGATGCAGTCCATCTACCAATCATTAAGCTAGCCCAGAATAATGAAATATAGGGTGCGGTTTCACTCGTTTGTGTCCCAAGTTTTTGTTTCATATATTCTGGTAAATTGGCAGCCGTACTTACTTCAACACCAACATACACAAAAATCGCAATCATGCCCAGCCATAATTGAGGGTATTTAAAAGGTGAGCCACGATCTACCCATGTAGATTTTGCTTCTACTAAATCCTCAGTATTGCTTACTAATTGATTCGGAACAGAAGAAAAATAAAATATTACGGCAACTAATAAAAAAGCTGCGCCTAAAATTAAATAAGGAGTTTTTACAGAACTTAAAGAACTGACCATTACAGTTGAAACAGTACCAAATATTGCCAATTTAACTATAAGTGGACCAATTGTAGTTCCAAAATTATTAACACCACCTGCCATACTTAACCGCTGAGAACCAGTACTGGCACTTCCCATATTTATAGCAAGAGGATTTGCCGCAGTTTGTTGCAATGAAAAGCCCAAACCAATAATAAATAATCCTGAAATAAATAATGGGAAAGATTCTGTATCGGCTGCCGGTATAAATAATAAAGTGCCAATGGCGGATATAATCAATCCGATACTAATACCATTTTTGTATCCTATTTTATTCAATAAATCCTGTTTCAACATTTTGCTTATAATTAGATAAAGTACAGAACCTACAGAATAAGCAACATAAAATGCAAATGATACCATTTGTGCCTGCACTTGTGAAAGTTGAAGTTTCTCTTTAAATACAGGAATTAATACATCATTGCTTGCTGCAACAAATCCCCAGAAGAAAAAGACACTTACTAAAGTTCCAAATTGCGACCATTGTGTTTTTTGATTCATAATATGTGTTGATTTTTATAAGCAATGAAAGTAACCCGTTTTTTGATACTGAAAAATTTTTAGTTCCAGCGGCTAATCTTTCATAAATATTTGTAATTTGAGCCACGAGCAAAATCAATTCTTTTTCATGGAAATAATTCATGTATCTGCTGAATGTTACCCAATGGCAAAAGCCGGTGGCTTGGGTGATGTAGTAGGAGCATTACCAAAATATCAAAATAAAATCGGACATACTGCCAAAGTAGTAATGCCGATGTACCGCACAAAATTTTTATTGCAAAATGATTGGGAACTGGTACATGAGGGTAATCAATTTCTCGGTGCTCAGTTTTTTCATTACAGTATTATAAAAGAAGCCACCAATAAATTAGGTTACGATTTATACCTTGTTGATATCAACGGGTTATTGGATCGGGAAAAAATTTATGGTTATGATGACGATACGGAACGATTTGTCGCATTTCAAATTGCTGTCTGCGACTGGATGAGTAAATGGAGTCATCGCCCCGATATTATTCATGTTCATGATTATCATGCAGGACTTATTCCGTTCATGGTAAAATTTTGCGGTGCCTTCAACAATTTAAAATTTATACCAACCGTACTTACCATTCATAATGCGCAGTACCAGGGATGGATGGGTTGGGAAAAAAATTATTTATTGCCGGCATATGATAACTGGAAATGGGGAATGCTGGACTGGAAGGACAATATTAATCCTTTGGCAAGTGCAATAAAATGTGCATGGAAAGTAAATACGGTAAGCAATAGTTATATGGAGGAGTTGCGTTTCAATTCAAATGGGCTGGAAGATTTGTTTGAATATGAAAAAGGGAAATGCACCGGAATTATAAATGGAATTGACAATGAAGTATGGGATCCTGAAACGGATGAGCACCTGGTAAAAAATTATTCAATAGAAAATTTAGAGAAAGGAAAAAAGAAAAATAAAAAAGAACTCTGCAAACAATTTGGCCTTGATATTGAAAAACCATTATTCACTTTTATTGGAAGGTTAGTAGGAGAGAAGGCTGCTGATATTTTACCTGACGCAATCAGTTCATCGGTTTATCAGCATCAGGGCAATTGTAATTTTCTGATCCTGGGTTCAGGAGATCCGGTAGTAGAAGTTCAACTTCAAAATTTAAAAGAACAACTAAGCGGTTATGTAAATGTCTATATTGGTTATAGCGAACCGTTGAGTCATGTAATTTACGCCGGTTCAGATTTTTTACTCATGCCAAGTCGTGTAGAGCCATGCGGTCTTAACCAACTTTATGCATTGCGTTATGGTACCGTGCCCATGGTGAGAAGTACCGGTGGATTAAAAGATACGGTAAAAGATTTTGGAGAATTGCAGGGATTTGGAATCCGATTTGAACAGCCTACTGTATGGGATATTACCTATTCTGTAGGAAGAGCTATCGATCTTTTTACACATAAAAAAGAGCAACTCCATTCCATGCGGGAGTTTATGATGGGCATTGATCATTCATGGGAAAATTCTGCTCAACAATACATATCTTTATATCATTCGTTAAAATAAATTCACGTTATGGCCATAAGAACAATTACGCATACTAAAGAAATCCTAAGTGTTATACTTGGTGGTGGTGCCGGCAGCAGACTTTATCCTTTAACTGCAAGCCGTAGCAAACCCGCTGTTCCTATTGCTGGTAAATACCGATTGGTTGATATTCCAATTTCAAACTGTTTAAATAATGGCATTGGAAGAATGTTTGTATTAACACAATTTAATTCAGCCTCACTCAACCGGCATATAAAAAATACCTATCACTTCAGTGCTTTCAGCAAAGCATTTGTTGATATACTTGCTGCAGAACAAACTCCTGATAATCCAACCTGGTTTCAGGGCACTGCCGATGCTGTACGACAAGGATTGCGTCATATAGAACCATTTGAAAGCGACTATATACTTATTTTATCCGGCGATCAATTGTATCAGATGGATTTTGCAGAAATGCTGGAAAATCATAAAAAACTTGGGGCAGATATAACCGTTGCAACGATTCCGGTTACAGACCGAGAAGCACCAGAGTTTGGAATATTAAAATCTGGTGAAGGCCTGATTACTTCTTTTATAGAAAAACCAAAAAAAGAATTACTGTCCGAATGGGTAAGTGACACCGGAGATGATATGAGAGCACAAGGGAGAAATTATCTTGCTTCGATGGGAATTTATATTTTTAACCGGAAACTACTGTTTGATTTACTGGATAATCAATATAAAGATGCAACCGATTTTGGAAAAGAAATAATTCCCCAGTCAATTGACAAATTAAAAGTTGCAAGCTATCAGTATTCCGGATACTGGACGGATATAGGAAATATTTATTCTTTCTTCGAAGCGAATCTTGATCTTACTTCAGATATTCCTGCATTTAATTTATTTGATGATGAGCGAACTATCTATACAAGACCCCGTATGCTGCCACCAGCAAAAATAAGTGGCACCACTTTGGAAAAAACAATGATTGCAGAAGGCTCAATCATTACAGCATCAAGAATAGAAAAATGTGTGATCGGTATCCGGTCAAGAATAGGATTGGGCACTACTTTGTTAAGTACGTATATGATGGGAAATGATCAATACGAAACACTTACTGAAATTGCTGAAGCAAAAGCAAAAGGTTTTCCGATGTTGGGTATAGGTGAGCGTTGTTATATAAAAAATGCCATCATCGATAAAAATGTACGCATCGGCAACGATGTTCGAATTAATGGCGGAGCAAATTTACAAAATCAGGATCATGCTTTATACACTGTAAAAGACGGGATAGTTGTATTAAAAAAAGGATCGGTGATACCTGATGGATTTGTTATTTAGTTTTCAACTGCAAACGATTTCAGTCCCGCCGATTGCGGGACTTTTTTATTTAATACAAGTGATGACCTGTTTAAACTTCTTATCTTCCATTTTATAATAATACGATTGCTTATGTCCAGTACAAAACCAGCTTTGTCTTTTCAACAAATCATAAATATGAGTGTTGGATTTTTAGGGATTCAGTTTGCGTTCGGATTACAAAATGCAAATGTGAGCCGTATCTTTCAATCACTTGGAGCAAAGATTGACGAGATACCCATTTTATGGATTGCTGCACCACTTACTGGTTTAATTATTCAACCCATCGTCGGTCACATGAGTGATAAAACCTGGATTGGAAAACTGGGAAGAAGAAGACCTTATTTTATGGTAGGAGCAATACTGGCATCACTTGCACTCTGTGTTTTTCCAAGTGCATCGTTGCTTTGGATGGCAGCTCTTTTATTATGGGTGTTGGATGCATCTATCAATATTTCTATGGAACCTTTCAGGGCTTTTGTCGGTGACATGCTTCCTGATAAACAAAGAACAACTGGATTTGCGGCACAAAGTTTTTTTATTGGTATTGGTGCGGTTATATCTTCTATGCTTCCTTATATATTAGAAAAATTTAATGTGGCAAATGAATCTGCATCAGGGGGAATTCCTGACACGGTAAAATTTTCATTCTATGCCGGTGCTGTTATTTATATGTTGGCTGTAACTTATACGGTTTTTACAACAAAAGAATATTCTCCGGAACAAATGAAAGCATTTGGAGAAATAAGTGAATCTGATCTTCATTCAAAAAACATTAAAACAAGTTCCGTTAAATTTTTAAACAATGGTGCAATATGGTTTTTTATCGGCGCAGCCTTATCCGCAGTTTTATTTTTTTATAATCAAAGCAGAGAAATAAAATTAGAGAAAGAATTGTATGTGCTCACAATGGGTATTGCTGCTTATGGATTATTTCAAATTGTAGCGGGTTTATTTCATAAATTTAAAATGGATAATGGACTGGTCGAAGTTATGGATGATCTCGGGCATCTGCCGGATACAATGAAGAAACTTGCATGGGTTCAGTTCTTCTCCTGGTTTGCATTGTTTTCTATGTGGATTTATTCAACCCCGGCATTGGCTCAATACCTCTATAATACCACAGATACATCATCTGCAGCCTATAATAAAATTGGTAATTGGGTCGGGGTGCTATTTGCTTTCTATAATGGCTTTGCTGCCTTATTTGCATTTGTTTTACCCGCATTGGCAAAAAAATATTCAAGGCCAAAGGCACATATGATTGCATTAATTGCTGGTGGGCTTGGGTTAATTTCTTTTATCGTTTTTAAAAATGAAAAATTCCTGATTATCAGTATGGCAGGAATTGGTTTTGCATGGTCTAGTATTTTATCCATGCCCTATTCAATGCTTACACAATCATTACCTGCACATAAGATGGGAGTATATATGGGGATTTTTAATTTCTTTATTGTAATACCGCAAATACTTGCTGCAACATTACTTGGATTTTTCACAAACCATTTTTTCGGCAACCATGCAATTTATGCAATTGTATTAGGAGGTTGTTCTCTACTAGTTGCTGCATTACTTACTTTAAGATTAAAAGATAAATAATCATGAAAAAAATATTCTTCATTCTTCTTTTTTCAGTATTCCTTGTTCCCTATTCAATATTCTCACAAAATGTTTACCCCACACATTGGTGGGTGGGTATGAAAAACTCAAAACTTCAATTGTTGGTTCACGGAGAAGCAATCGGGAATGTAAATTCAGTAAAAACAGTTTATCCGGGTGTAAGTATTACCAAAATTCATAAAACGGAAAATAAAAACTATCTGATTATTGATTTGAAAATTAGCCAAACTGCGAAACCGGGCAAAGTGAAATTTCAATTAAAGGGATCATCAATGACTTTTGAAGATATTTTTTACGAATTAAAACCCCGAAACAAACAAAATGGTATTACGAGAATTGTAGGTGTTACTTCAGAAGATTTAATTTATTTACTCATGCCCGATCGTTTCAGCAATGGCGATCCTTCGAATGATTTTTTTAATGATATGCGGGATACAGGGCATGATCGCAACAATCCATTTGACCGGCATGGTGGTGATTTGAAAGGAGTGGAGAATCATTTAGATTATTTAAAAGATTTAGGTGCAACAGCAATTTGGATGACCCCGGTGAATGAAAATAATATGAACCGTACTATGGAAGGCGGCACAAGTCGCAGCACTTATCATGGGTATGCATTTACTGATCAGTATAAAATCGATAAACGTTTCGGAGGCAATGAAGCATATGAGAATTTAATTCATGCAGCACATGCCAAAGGAATGAAGATTGTACAGGATGCTGTTTATAATCATATCGGAAATGATCATTGGTTGTATAAAGATTTACCAGCGAAGGATTGGGTGAATCAATGGCCAGCTTATACAAATACATCTTATAAAGATCAACCTCTTGTTGATATTTATGCTTCAGCAATTGATAAGAAAACTTCTTTGGATGGTTGGTTCACTCCATTTCTTGTTGATTTGAACCAACGCAATCCCTATGTGTCCACTTTTCTTATTCAATATGGTATCTGGGCTACTGAGGAATTCGGAATAGATGGATGGAGAGTCGACACCTATTTTTACAGTGACCCCGTTTTTCTGAATAAAATTAATGATGCATTACTGAAGGAGTTTCCAAAAGTTACTGTGTTTGGTGAGGCTTGGGTGCAAAGCGTTACGAACAGCGCATATTTTTGTGAGAATAACATGAATGTTCCATTCAAACACAATTGCCAGGGTGTAACCGATTTCCCTTTTTTATTTTCAGCCATCGATATGATGAATAAACCTTATAACTGGGATGATGGGGCTAATAAATTTTATCAAACACTTGCGCAGGATATTTTGTATAAAAATCCGATGCGCAACTGCATTTTTCTTTCAAACCATGACCTTGACAGGTTTTATTCCGTAGTAAATGAAGATTTAAAGAAATTTAAAATGGGAATGGCATTGTTGCTTACTCAAAGAGGTATTCCTCAATTGTATTATGGTGATGAAATTCTAATGAAGAATTATAAAAATCCAACAGATGCAGAAGTAAGAAAGGATTTTCCCGGAGGCTGGCCCGGTGATCCTTCTGATAAGTTTGAAGCAACTGGAAGAACAGCACAGGAAAATGAAGCATTCAATTATATCCGAAGTCTTGCCAATTTTCGTAAGAATTCCTCTGCTATTAAAACCGGTAAGCTGATGCAGTTTCTACCGAAGGATGGTGTGTATGTTTATTTCAGATACGATGATAAACAAACAGTGATGTGCATTGTGAATACAAATGATAGCACTTCTGCATTTGAGCTATCAAGATTCAATGAAAGAATGAATGGGTTTACAAAAGCCTACGATGCCGCTACAGGAAATACATTCAATCTTGGTCAATCTTTATCGTTAGGAGAAAAGTATCTGCTTGTTTTGGAACTCAAGAAATAATTGCTAGAGAAAAATATTCCAAACAGATTGCTGGCCCCATGTGCCCCAGTCTTTCGTAGCTTTTTCTACGTTTGACTTTAATTCACCAGCATCTTTCCTTTTTCCTTTTGTTGGAGCGATTACAATATTTGTATTTACGCCATTCACTTCCAGTTTTGTTGCAATCCAGCTTGAAAACATTCTTGGAATTGTAAGACCCAGTATCATACCCGGCAAACCATGAATACCCATTGGTCCTCCGTTCGCAGTTATTTCATCTGTATAGAAAGCAAAAACATATACACTGTCAAAAATAATACCCTGTGCTTTACGACAATTGAATCCTGCAATTTCCCGGGTTTCATTCGGTACTAATTTCCAGTTTATATTCATTAATGTGTCGGTGAGGAGATAGGTAGCATCAAAAACAAATTTTAAGTTAGAAAATGTAAGTGTATTGTAATCGCTGAACCAAATGTTTTCATTGCGACTATCATCATTCCAGGGCATTTTATCTTTTTCATTTAGCCGATCAAATTTGTATAATGCTTTGTTGTCTTTAAATGTAAGATTGTAATAGTAGGTTGAAAAATTAGGCATTTTGTCTTTAAACATTTCAGCAAAGATGCCATCGCCAAACATACGATGATTATTAACCCGCATTTCATATTCAATTTTACCATTATCTATAAATTGTTGTGCATTTGATTTTACAACAAACAAAACAAAAAGTGAAACGATTATTTTTTTCATATAAATAAGTTTTAGAAAAATCCTTTAGCTGGCTTTCCGTTTTTACTGATATTCCATATAACAGAAACTAACCAAAATCTTCTAAGTGTTGTATGATATGTTTCTGTAAAGCTGTAACTGTCAAAATTCCGTTGGTAGCCACGATTTTGATCCAGTATATCATTCACACTTAATTTCAACTCCATTTTATCATCTTTAAAAAATCGCTTGATAACACTTGCATTCCAGATTGTGTAATTGTTATTGGCAGGGAACCTTGGATCTTTTTGACGGAACTGTGCTGATATATTTGAACTGATATCAATTTTCTTTTTAACTGTGATGGTTGCATTTGCATCTCCTGAAACTGCCCAGTATTTTGCATTAGCAGTACTATTCACGCTGGAACTATTGGTGTTATAACTAAAGCTGGGACCTATATAAAAATTATATTTTTCAGGTACGTACTGGTTCATGTTTACTCTAAATCCATAGCCTTTACGAACAGAAATATTTTTTATTGAGTTTACAAAATCGATATTCCTGTTAATATTGGCAAATGGTCCGATTCCAAAACGCCATTTGGTATTTTTAATTTTTTGATTATAGTCAAAATAAAAATTTAAATTGTACTGCCCGTCCGCATTTACAGTTTGATAAGAGCGTTTACCACCGGCAATAATATTGCTGGAGTTTACAAAAGCGTTTTCCGTAAAGCTGAAAGAGATATTTGTCCAAAGACCTTTTTCCTGTAACACATTATAGAAATTATAACCAAGATTAAAATTATGCCGGAATGATTGATCCAGGTTCGGGTTGCCTATATATACATTCAGTGGATCCGTATTTACTCTTGTTGGCTGCAGTTGTTCAGGTGTAGGGGCGTTGTTTGAACCGTTGTAACCAACACGGATACCTTCATTGGGTTTTATTTTATACTGGTAATTGGCCCTTGGCAAAAAGTTTACAAAACTATAATTGGTAATAGTGTTTTCTGTAATGTTTTTCTGTTCAAAATCTGTAAAAGCTACCCCGGTTCCGATGGTAATGCTGTATTTCTTTTTGTTTAAACGGAAATTTATGCCTGGTGTATTGGCCATTCTGTTAAATACAAAACGGTTGCTTAATGAATCTACTTCTTCTTCATATTTTCCATTGAAACTTTTAATATTGGTAATACGATCGCTTTTGCTGTTAGAATAACTGATAGCATAATTTAATTCTAAATAAACATCTTTCATCAGCGGTTCGGTATAGGCAATTTTAGTACTTATGTTGTTGTTTACATTATTGTTAAGGTTCATTTGATCAGTCGTATCCCGTTCACTTAAGTTTCCATCAGCATAAAAATTATTTAATGAGTATAACAGTCCATCACTTTTTGAATCACTCCAGTTAAAATCGGTGGTTACAGAAAGTGTACGGGTAAGTTTTTTAAACTTATGCCTCCATAAAAGAGAAGAAGACACATTGTTTTTGTCAGCGTCTGTAATACTTCTTCTCGTAGTATTATTTATAAACCGGGATTGGTCATCTGTAGCTTCGGAATAATATTTATTATCAGTCAGGGTTTTATTTTTATTATATCTTGATGTCCATTTTAAGGAATTATTGGAATCAAGATTAAATTCCTAAGTAAGGCTTAAAGCATGTTTTGTTGTTGAATTGAAATTGTCGCTGGTACTCCGGGTACTCCAACTGCTATCGGGCAAAAATATTTCTGAAAAAGTTTTTGTAATGCCCGGCGCATCAACTTTAGAAAATTTATATCCGCTGTTAAAGCTATTTTTTCCTTTATTGAATTTATCACTGAAGTGCAGCCCGCCATTGATATTTTCCGGTATTCCATTGCTGCCGCCATAGTATCCGCCATCATCGCCGCCGAAACTAATAAACATCCCGCCTCCATCGTCTGTAATACCTGAATTCACATTTTCAGAACCGCCATAGTTTTGTGCATCCCTCCAATCCAAATTAGTTTGTCCTGTATTACTCATTATTCCATAGGCAGCTATTTTTCTTTTATTCCTGAAAGCGTTCAGCATAACTGAGTTGTTATATTTGTCTTTTAAACCACCACCTGCTTCTACTTTTCCAAAATACCCGCTGAGTTTTTTCATCTTCAGGTTTATGGTTTTATCTTTTACTCCATCATCTATTCCAGTAAACTCTGCCTGGTCACTTTTTTTATCAAACACTTGCACCTCCTGTACCGCATCTGCTCTAAGGCTTTTGGTAGCTATACCAGGGTCTGTTCCAAAAAATTCTTCACCATCCACCAATACCTTTTTTACCCGTTCCCCCATCGCAGTTATTTGTCCGCTTTTATCAACTGATATGCCCGGTAACCTGCGCAGCAGCTCTTCCACATTTGCACCCGGTCTTACCTTAAAACTATCTGCTGTATAGATGGTAGTATCGCCTTTAATCCGGATCGGAGATCCGCTTTTTACCAAAACCTCTTCGAGCAATTTTGTTTTTGGTGTCATATAAACATTGCCTAAATCCAGTTGCTCATTTTCTTTCAATGAAATATTGTCAAAATAATCGCCGAGATAGGGGTGCGTATTCATTAAAATATAATTACCCGACTTCAGGTTGCTCAATAAGAATTTACCGTCTTTGTCGGCACGGGTAAACTTTGCAAGTGTTGAGTCCGATTTGCGAAGCAGGGTGATAGTTGTAAAGACCAGGTTTTTTTTATCAACCGAATCAATTACAGCTCCTTTAATAGATGATGTTTGGGAAAATGCGGATGCTGATGATACTGCTATCGGCAGGCCGAAAATAATTTTTCTCATGGTTGGCTATACTATTTAGGTTAACAGGTTTGGTTTTTCCAGGGAGGGTATTCGAAACGGTTAGCGAATTTCGATC
>JANOFP010000292.1:0-8500 GCA_031413675.1 Bacteroidota bacterium | reverse complement strand
TATAAAAAAGACCTCACCATCAGTAGCAATATTCAATTAAAGACAAAAGCATTCAAGCCGGGTTGGTATAGCAGTGATGTTGCAGAAAATTATTTTTTTGGCGCAAAGTTTAAACCCGATTCTGTAATTCACTTAATGCCTCCCGATGAACAATATAAAGATGCAAAGAATAAAACACTGATTGATCTTGCAAAAGGTGATAATAATTTCCGCAGTGGTAAATGGGTTGCCTTCCGGCAAAACAGAATGGAGGCTTTATTGGTATTCAGTCAGCCTTCTGCTGTTTCAAGTGTTACCATAAGTACGTTAGTAGATATCGGCGCTTATCTTATGCCGCCTCAATCTATTGAAATATGGGGCGGCGATAATCCAAAACAATTAAAACGATTGAACCGCATTACACCAGAACAGCCAACGATGGTTAAAGCATCTTATCAAAAAGGATATGAGGTAAAATTCAATCCTGCCACTGTTAAGTACATCAAAGTAATTGCGAATACTGTTTTAAAATTACCACCCTGGCATCCGGGCAAAGGTGATAAGGCCTGGATTTTTACAGATGAAATTTTTATTAATTAAGAATCAGATCGATTCTTTCAGATGCCCCATTCCCTGTTCGGGCTTAGCTCCTTTTATAGTTGCAAAAAAACGAATGATATGTTTAAAGTCTGCTGCTTCATCATCAGAAGTATAAAAAGGTTCAGCAACGACCACTTCTTTTTTGCTAAAATCAAATCCAACCATCAGTAATGGAACCTTTGCCTGTTTGGCAATATGATAAAACCCGGTTCTCAATTTATCTACTTTTTTTCTTGTTCCTTCCGGCGACATAGCCAAAATAAACTCGTCATTCTTATTATACATTTCGACCACTTGCTCTACCGCACCATGACTGCTGGAACGATCGACAGGCACACCGCCTAATATTCTGAAGAACCAGCCAAAAGGCCCGTCAAACAATTCTTTTTTGCCTAAAAACTTTGCCTTACCAATTTTTAATTGATCCCTTGCAGCAAAACCAACAAGGATATCTTTCCAGCTGGTATGTGGCGCTACTATAAGCACTGCTTTTTTCATCCCTTTCGGAAAGCTTCCGTTTGTTTTCCATCCATTCATCTTCCACCATATTTTCCAGAACAATTTCATTTTATATTCTTACAATTTAAAAAGTGAATTTAACGAAATGCAACCAAGCGGCGGATTATATTTGTCTTTAAAATTAATTAATCCCATTGGCACGAAGCTATAGCCGCAAACAACTGCGAAACGGTTTTATTTTTTTAATTCTGCTGGCATTAATTACCCGCGGTGTTTTTTTTGCTATTGACTGGCTTCAATATCGCAAAGCAAAATTTGTAAAGTATAAAGAGTTTGGTATCGCCATTCCGGAAAATTATTCCATTCATGGCATAGATGTAAGCCGCTATCAGCAAATGATAGCCTGGGATGCTGTCAAAGAAATGAAAGTAAAAAAAATTCAAATTGGTTTTACTTTTATAAAAGCTACGGAAGGTCTTGGCAATATTGATCCGCAATTCAAGCGTAACTGGAAAAAATCGAGAGAAGCTGGTATTATTCGTGGGGCTTATCATTTTTTTATTGCTTCGAAAGATGGTAAAAGTCAGGCAAAAAATTTTATAGACAAGGTAGATCTTGAGCCCGGTGATTTGCCCCCGGTATTAGATGTAGAACAATTAAATGGCACTTCAAGTGCCAATTTAAAAAAAGAAATAAAAGCATGGTTAGATGTAGTTGAATTTAATTACGGAGTAAAACCCATCATTTATACCAATGTAGATTTTTACAAACAATACCTCGGTAGTGATTTTGATAAATATATTTTATGGGCTGCCCACTATTATGAATATCAACAACCACGCATTACCCGCAACTGGGCTTTTTGGCAGCATAGTGACGAGGGTCGGGTAAATGGCATACTTTCAAAAGTTGATTTCAATGTATTCAATGGCGACAGTACAGAATTTGCTGAACTGCTGATAAAATAAATTTTTGTTTATGGAAAATAAGTTCCCTACGCCAACCGGTTCGGATGATGATAAAGATGTAAAAAAATATTTTATAAAAATTTTATATTCTATCAGCTGGGGGGTAATTTGGATTATGGCATTTATTACACTGGGAATATATAATGAACTTGCGTTTATTGGCGGCAAGCCTGTTTTTTATAATATATTATTTTACGTTCTCATCTCTGTAGCACTTATTGCATTAATACGCTACTATTATAAAAGCTGGAAGGGGTAATTAATAACTTTTGTTTTTAAAAATACCCTGAAGATGGTATTGCCGTAAACAATTTGTTCTGTATTTTAGGCATTGAAATTAATGTATGGAATTAAAATCGATTTCACGTTTAATTGCAATAATAGGCGCCCTTATCATTTGGTCTGTTAAGTTTGGTATTCGTCCCTTCACGCATTTTGAAGAGCCAACACAATTTATATTGGGTATAGCACCTAATCTGCTGGGGTCCTTTCTGATTCCTTTTTGTGCTTATTGGTTTTTTAATGGCAGATATCATTTGCTGGCAAAAATTTTCCGTATTCAATCTTTACTCGATCTGCGTTTTGTTTGTATACTGGGTTTCGGTATGCTTATTATAAATGAGTACTTGCAATTGTTCCCGGTTTTTGGCCGCACATTCGATTTCTTTGATATTATTTCCTCTGCAACCGGGTTGTCGGTTTCTTATTTTGCTTTTGGAAAATTATTAAGCCGTTATCAGTTGCAGTCTGATTAACTGCTATGGTCTTCAATGATGACCCACTCACCCTTTATTTTTTGAAACAACAAAGTGAAATGTCCTCCAACATCACCAACGCTTCTTGTCAAATGCCATTTACCCACAACATGATAGTATTTTTTTGATAGCGGTTTTACGGTTATTAATGTAAATTGGAGTTTGCCCATCGTAGCCGTATCGGGATAATTTTTTTTATAGTTGTTCAGTGTATTTTGCCAGCCATAAGTAACTCCACCTTTACCAATAAACATCAGCGAATCGTTAGGCCAGTATCCAACCATAAAAGCATCTATATCGCCGCGGTTCCATGCTGCATTTTGTGTGGCTAATACTTTTCTTACGGCGGTTTCTTCGGGTGATTGGGCAAATAAATTTTCTGTATTAATAAGAATGAATAATAGTAGAATCTTTTTCATTTAAATATTTTTTAAGGAAACAAGTTAATGAGAAAAAAATATTGATCACAAAATACATCTCCAATAATTTTTATTTAATTGATTTTTTGTACATTCAGGAAGTAAATAAGTATGATACTGATTGGGATTAACCCAAAACAAAATCAAATGAAAAGATATTTTAAAACAATGGCAGCATTATTATTGCTGAACTTCCTTACACCTGCACTTTCCAGTTCGCAAGAGAAAATAGATTCGATAATGCCGGTAAGAGGTCTGTGTATTGCAGCACCACGGCCCACCGGTGTAGATGCGTTTTCAAAATTTATTGTTGATGAGTTAGCACCCCGAAAAGTAAATACACTGATATTAAGAGTAGATTGGAACTATCAATTTTCTTCTCATCCTGAATTGCGGGACAGTATTGCACTCTCCAAAGCAGATATAAAAAAAATGGTGGATGCCTGTAAGAAAGCTAAGATTCGCATCATTCCTCAAATTAATTTATTGGGACATCAGTCATGGGCAAGGACTACATATAACCTGTTGCGGGTTTATCCCCAGTTTGATGAAACACCGCATATAAAAATGCCGGAGAAATATGTATGGCCCAACTCCGATGGCCTGTATTGCAAAAGTTATTGTCCCCTTCATCCCGAAGTGCATAAGATAGTGTTTGATCTGGTAGATGAAATTTGTGATGTGTTTGAGTCTAATGCATTTCATGCAGGCATGGATGAAGTTTTTTACCTGGGCGATGATAAATGTCCCCGTTGCCAGGGCCGTGACAAAGCCGAACTTTTTGCAGGAGAGGTAAGAAAAATCAGGGATAACCTGGCAAAAAATGGAAGGGAGTTATGGATATGGGGGGACAGGTTGCTGGATGGAAAAACCACCGGGTATGGAATGTGGGAGGCAAGCTATAATAATACACACAGGGCAATTGATATGATACCAAAAGATGTGATGATTTGCGACTGGCATTATGAAAGGGTTGATAAATCAGCTGTATATTTTGCAATGAAAGGATTGAGAGTGGCGACAAGCCCCTGGCGAAATCCAGATCTTGCAGTTAAGCAGGCTAATGATATGGCGGCTTTCAGAAGAGATGCTACCCCGCAAATGAAAGATCGTTTTCAGGGAATGGTACAAACTGTCTGGTCAGGTGTAGCAGATTTTCTCAGAGAATGCGATGAGGCTAAAGCTGGCAAAAAAATTACCGGATTCAGTCAATGGAATTGTTTTGATAAAATGTTTGAAAGAATAAATGAATTGGCGGCTGGTAAATAAGATAATATGATGATATATGGTGTTACATGTAGAAATTAGTTATGATCTCTTTGCATTCGTTTTGTTGGAACTCTATTTAAGCAACCCGTTTTCATATAATGTTCTTTTTTTCTCAACTCCTAATGAGTCAAATAGAACTCTAATTCCATCTAACTTATTATTTTTATAGCTAGATTTTTCTTTCACATTCCCATTTTCATAAAAAAGTGTGACTTCACCATTTGCCTTTCCGAATTCAAAAACCGACATTGATTCGATTTGGCCACTTAGATAATAATAAACACTTTTTCCGTGTTGAAAGTTGTTTTTGAAATCTACTTCAGCGTATATATTTCCATTATCATAAAAGAATTTCCATTGACCTTCTTGTCTATCATTAACCCATTTACCCCTTTCCTTTACTGTTCCATTTTTAAAGTAAATAATCGCAGTGCCATTCTTTTTACCTTTTTTAATTTCTACTTTACTTAATACTTCTCCTGTATCATAATATGTAATCAATTCCGTATTTACTTTACAACTCGAAATACTAAAACAAATAAATACAAGAAGGAAATTGAATTTCATATATCAGGTTTAACTAGGTATTTCTGTTAATTTTAAGTTTTAAGCCTCCAAATATAAGAATCCTGTCGGCAAAGTATTTTTGGTAGCAAGAACTGGTTTAATGATCACAATCCTCCGCATGTGCATGATTATGCACCCGGCAAAAACGATAGTTATTTATATGGGCAGTTACGATCAGCAAAACAGCAGGAATAAGCAACCATGTTTGATGATTAGTAAAAAATTGTTTCAGCACCAGGAAACCGAACCCGGCAAAAAATAATACCATCGGCAAAAATCGATGATGATGTTTTTTATATCCATGATACAACGAATAACCGCCAATAGCTAATGCGAGTAAAATCATCGATGCTTCAAATAGTGTGTTATGAATAATATTCACGCCAAATAGTGGAAGGCTGGTCATAAACAACGGAAGCAATGCACAATGAATGGCACAGGCAAGGCTGGCAGAAATTCCTAAAGCATCCCAGTTTATTTTTAGTTTCATACAAACGGCAAAAATAAAGAAAAGCAACGTGGTTGCAAAAGATTAAATCGTCTATTCTTAAATTCCTTTTTTCACAAATAACATATTCGGATGGAAATTGATGTTCAACTAACTTTGCCCGCATGAACAAACGGATCTTTTATATCACCTTTTTTGCTGCACTTGCAGTTCTTTTTTATTATTTTATTACCAAACTTGCTCCGGGATTTGTACAGGGAAATCTGCCACCAATAGGGAGAGTGCAACCTTTTCTTTTTACCAATCAAAATGGTAAACCCGTTTCAGAAAAAGATTTAAAAGATAAGGTAGTAGTAGCAAGTTATTTTTTTACCACCTGCCGGGGCATATGCCCCGAAATGAACGGCAATATGAAAAGGGTTTATGATCATTTTAAAAATGAAAAAGATTTTCTTATTCTTTCTCACACCTGCGACCCGGAAACAGATTCTGTTCCCCGTATAAAAAGATATGCTGATTCAATTGGCGCCAATCCTGATGTTTGGACTTTTTTAACCGGCCGGAAAGACAGCCTTTACACAATGGCGAGATTAAGCTATGCAATAGATGACCCGGCAAACAATCTTAAAAGTATTGATGATGATTTTTTACATACCCAATACTGGGCATTGGTAAATAAAAAAGGTGAAGTACGGAAAATATATGATGGATTAAAAAACGATGAAGTTCTGCTATTGATTGATGATATAGAAAAAGCTTTGAAAGATTAAATTAAAATTGCGCATATGCAGATAGATGAAATTTTAAAAACAAATCAGTTGAGTATAACTGACAGTCGCAAAAAAATATTGGGTTTATTCTTAAATAGTTACGGCGCATTGGCGCATGCAGATATAGAAAAAAATGCCGGTGAAAAATTTGACAGGGTCACTATTTATCGCACCCTGCAGGTTTTTGTTGATAAAGGAATCATTCATACGATACCCACTCCCGATAATTCTATCAAATATGCATTGTGCAAAGATGATTGTGTGGAAGGACACCATCATGATCATCATGTGCATTTTCAATGCAAGCAATGCGGTAATACATATTGTTTAGATGATGTAACAACGCCGGAAGTAAAACTTCCGAAAGGCTATGCTGCCGATCAAATAGAAGTTGTAATAAGTGGAATATGTAAAAACTGTAAGCAGTAAACCAGTCAGCAATCAACAGTCAGCAGTCGCTAACTCTAACAATCAGCAAAGCATTTCAAAAGTAAAGTATTGAATAAAAGTGCAGGGTTTCATATCAGCGAAATCAATTTAATCATTCCGGGTCCTTGGTAAAAAAAAGCCCCGAAGTAGAAAACTCCGGGACTAAGATTAAGGCTCTGATTAGTAGCAACGTTTATAATCGGTATCGATTAGTTCAATTTCGTTGCTCAAATATAGAAGCCATTCTCAGTCCAAAAAATACCTCTTTCGTGGTATTTTTTACTTTCGTCCCAGGTTATCAAGTTCTACTTTTACAAACCTCATTAATGTGCCAATATAATAAGGTGATAGGCTGAAACTCAAGCCAGCAGCAGAAAATAACTCCGGCAATGTTTTAGTACCGCCAAGTTTCAGCGCATTTATATAGTTGTCCATTGCTTTTTCTCGGTTCTCCTTAAATTGCTGCCACATACCTATTGCTCCCAACTGGGCTATGCCGTATTCGATGTAATAAAACGGCACTTCAAATAAATGTAACTGGCGTTGCCATCCATATTTTCTATACTCATCCAATCCGCTGTTATCAAGAACAGGAGAGGTAAACTCATTTAAAATTTTAACCCAGTTTTCAGATCTTTCTTCCAGTGTATGCAATGGATTTTCATATATCCAATGTTGGTATTTATCTATAATTGCAATCCATGGAAGAATTGTAATTACTCTTTCAAGTTGCTGTTCTTTTGCACGTATTAATTCATTTTCATTTTCAAAAAAAGCATCCCATTTTTCCATACTAAAAAGTTCCATACTCATACTTGCTACTTCCGCCATTTCTGTTGGGTATTCTTTAAAGCCATTTAATTCCAAATGGTGGCTGAGAAAAGAATGTACCGCATGCCCGCCTTCATGAACCATTGTAGTTACATCATCCAACTGTCCGGCTGCATTCATAAAAATAAACGGAGCACCACTTTCAGCCAACGGCATGTTATACCCGCCGGGAGCTTTTCCTTTTCTGCTTTCCAAATCAAAATGCCCAAGTGTTTTCATCTTTCTTAAACAATCGGCAAAGAATGGACGCAACGCATTGAAACAGGCAATTGATTTTTGAATTAACTCTTCTCCATTTTTAAATGGACGCAATGGTTCTGTACCTGCTGGTTCTGCATCCAGATCCCATGGTCTTAATGTGGCTAATCCCAGTTTGTTTTTTTTATTCTCATAAATAGAATCTATTAACGGCAGTACATGCAGCTTTACAGCTTCGTGAAATTGAAAGCAATCATCCGGTGTATAATCAAAGCGGCCCAGTTCTTTAAAACGAAAATCCCGATAGTTTTTAAACCCTGTATTCAGTGCAATCTTATTTCTTTTTTCCACCAACATAGAAAATAAATCATTCAACTTTTCTTTATCCTGCAATCTTCTTTCGTTTATTTTACGATATACTTCTTCGCGAATTGTACGGTCACTTACTTCTAAAAATTTTGTAGCCTGCTGTAAAGTATATTCCTGTCCATTTACTTCCACCATCATTTTTCCTGATATCATTCCAAACTGTTGTGCTTCCACGTTCAACTCTGCCTGCAACGGAATATTTTCTTCGCGGAATAAATCAATACTCTTTTTTATATTTCTCAAAAAAGTAAAATACTTTTTTTCATCTAATTTTTTTGTAAAGGGAGATGCAATTAGTTTTTTATTCAGCTTGTCTGCCCAGGGTTGAACTCTTGGCTGAATTTCCATCATAAAATAATTAAAGGCTTCCTCTAATTCTTTATTCTCTGTATCGCAGGTAACACGTACCTGCCGCCAGCATGCATCTTCGCTTATGGCA
>JANOFP010000291.1:0-7124 GCA_031413675.1 Bacteroidota bacterium | reverse complement strand
TCAAATTGTGATAAAATCATAACATGATTCAAAGCGCCACTACCAACCATACCCAGTACATTTCGATCTGTGCCTTCCTGTTCAAATTCATAACTGAATGAATCAGGATATAAAAGCACTTCATGTAATTGAACATATTCCCATCCCACAAAGGCAAAAATGGGAATGATAGCACTGGATGCAATCAAAACTTTATCTAAATCTTCAACTGAAGTTTTTACTCCCGTAATTTTTACCTGAGATAAAAAAGTCAGCATACGGGTTTCAAAGCGTTTTTTATCTTCATCATTTAACTGAGAATAAAAGGGTACTTGTTCAGTTAAAATTGCCCGGTATGTTTCAGGAAAATGTTCGGGTACTGCAATTTTCTTTTTTCGTAGAAAAAAATAGAAAATAAAAATAAATAATGCCGAAAGAATAACGGTAATGATGCTTAAAGTATCCATAGCTTTGATGAAAATAACAAAGAGATTTGGAATTCAGGTATTCAGTGGTGTTTAATCGTTGTTTATTTTTTTAAATATTTTCTATGAGCCGTATTAACCCAGAGTTGGATATTATAAAAGATATACTGGAAGCTGTACTGAAAGAACAGCCGCTTTCATCATTTACTCAAAGTATACAGCATCAATACATCGAAAGAGGTGGGTTAAGTAAAAAGCAATTGCAGGGACTTTATAGCAAAGCACAGAAAATAAACAAAATTCCGGTAGCAAAACTTGCAACACTCGAAGCGATCATTCTTCGTAAGCATTCAAAACATAAATCTGAATTGCCTGAAAATGTTCCACTTTATACAAAGAATGAGGAGAATGGAAAAATGATTGATACAATCCTTCAAAAATATCCTCAGCATAAACGGGTTTTATTTTTAAAATTGAAATACGATAATAATGAACCGTTCAATTCTGCTGAGCAATTGGAGTTAGAGAAATTTACAAAACTACTTACCATTAAAATAGAAAAGAGTATTTGATCTTACATAAAAAAATGAAGCAGGAATTTGTTAATCCCTGCTTTTTATTCTTCAGGGTTCTGTTATTTTACTTCCGGCTGTTGCATTGATGGTTGCAAGCATTCTGCCTTTTGGCAATTCACTGGATGTATAATAAAGATTCAGCTTCGTATTATTTTTTATTTTTAAACTAAAAATTTCTTTTACGCCACATTTCATAGATGCACTGGCTTCAGACACATCTGCAAATTTCCATTCTTTTAAAATTTTATTATCTGAATCCTTTAGGGTAAGCACTCTGTCTTTTCCCACTTTGCCACAATGATGGTATTTAACTGACAGTTCACCATTCAAACTTTTTTCATCAAGATTGATACTTTGAACTTTGTCCATGTCATTGCCAAACTTTTGGAGGACTAATTTATTATTGAGATAAATTTCAAAACCCTCGCCGCCGGAAGGAGAAATAAAAGAAAAAAGTGAGAGACTTAAAATTGCCAGTAAACCGGTAACTGCCCAATTTGTTTTAAGAAACTTTTTCATGACTGTAAATTTTATGTTTAAAAATTAAGAATGGATTCCATTCACTGTACAGTACAAAGAAATAATGTGCAGCAGACTGAAAAAAGGAAGTTTGATGAAATGTAGTTGCAACCTGACCAAATGCAGAAAATTATTTTCTTTTCCTGTTATTGATAAGAAAAATCAGAAATGTGATAAGTAAAACCCCCACGGAACCATATATAAGGTAACTAAAAGGCATAATGCAATTTATGCTTTACAATGCATTTGTCCGCAAAAAATTGTTTGTATAATCCAAAGAAGGTACTAGCTAAAAAGTAGTTAATTCATCATCTTTAATTTTAGCGAATGTGCTTTTAGAATTATTAACTCTGATGTTTTTGTAAATAAAAAAAGGGAATGAAATTCCATTCCCTTTTCTTTAAGATTCACTATTCTTACTTATTAATGAGAACTTTTATGTTGAACTGTTCTCTGGTTTTTTTATCAATAATTGCAAGAGTATAAATGCCGGGTATTATATTATTTACATTAATTCTATGACCTGTAAAATTGTTCCATTGTCTAATGGTTTGACCATTCATGTTTAACAGCTTTATGTCAGCCACCATTTCTTCCTTTGGAAATACAAGGTTGAACTCGCCATTATTTGTTGGATTTGGAAATACAATCAATTTGCCTGTATAATCATTTCCAGCAACAACTCTTATTTCACTCATGCTTACTTTGCCGTTTATATCAATTTGTCTCAATCGGTAAAGTGTATTATTTTTTTCCGTGTTATTTTCATTATAGCGGTAAGCAATTTCTGAATTACTGCTTCCATTAAAGGCCGCAGATGGTACAAAGCTCTGTATATTCCATTCAGAATTTCCATCTTTTCTATCTATATAAAAGCCCTTATTATCGGTTTCTGTAGCAGTTACCCAATCAAGCCAAACTGTACTACCTTTCCTAAAAGCAGAGAATGATTTTAATGTTACGGGTAATCCAATACAGTTATTATCTAAACGGGCATATACTTCATTACTAATTGAAGAACTTGTTAATACAATCCATAAACTTTTGTCTGCGTAGGGTTTTAATCCTGAATAAGGCAGGTAACCCTGAACACCAGATAAATATCTGAAATTATTGCTACCATCTAGCAGAATATTATCTACTTGGGCAACCTGGAGTGTATCGCTTTTATTGTTAAAAACACCATCACCATTATCAACAAAAACTTTATAATTTACTGTCATACCACTGATATTAATGGTGTTGACATCAATTGCATATGTACGGGGTGGACCACAAATCAGAAATCCGGTTATTTTTGGATCATTGGCATAAAATGACAGACCTTTTGAAAAGCAGTGAACATTTTGAGCTTGCGCAGACTGACTTTCCCATGAATCAGCGACAAAAGATTGAGGAACTAAACAACTTAAGGAAGATGCTAATACGAGACCTGTTAGTGTAAATCGTTCTGAACCTTCTAATATGCCAGGGCTTTTTGTAATCGTTAAACCCGCAAATTGAAAGTTTGGAATATTAGCTTCAGGTGGATAATTATCTAGCAAGTTAACGACATCGCCCTGATGAAAAAATCCAAAAGTCGCAATTGAATTGAGTAACCCTCCGTTCTGAGTGGTTGGTGGATTCAGATTTGGATAACTGTAATCGGAATATAAACCCGATGGCCAAAGATGAACAAAAACATATTTACCACCCGGGTTATGTTTCAAGTCAAAATATAAATCGATACTAATCATGCATTTGTTGGTAACCGGATCTGTATATGTATTATTTAATTTAACACCAGCATTTACAAATGCACATTGACTATAGCTGAAGGTAATTAGTCCGGAAAAAACCAATATTGCGGTTAAGAGTATTATCTTTTTCATAAAAAAAGTTTTAGAGTGACGAATAATTTTCCGAAAATGGTTGGATTTTAAAACGGGTAGTTTTCGATGGATCCCCTTTAAGAAGAATTAGCAGTATTTGAATCTTATTTCCATTTCATAAATCTTTTGAAACTTGATTAAAGTTAGTTTATATCATTTAGCTGAATTATGAGTTGAGTCTGAAAAAATCATGACTCTGATCAGTGAGAATATTATGATTAGAGAGTGAATAAATAGATGCTGGCATCTGATTAAGAAAATCAGAATCTTTGGCTTTTTCTAATGCAACATTTATCTGATGGAGTAAAATGCAAGGTGGTGGAAAAATTACGACAACAATTGCGTAAATAGTATCGTGGACAAAATACTTTTTTTATATCTTGGAATACAAACTTTACATGCATTGAATAAGAAAAAACATTTTTTAATACAATAAAAAAAAATAGATGAGCAAAAAAGTAGTAACCCTCGGAGAAATCATGTTACGTTTATCAACTCCCGATTTTAAACGCTTTGTACAAGCAGATACATTTGATATTACATATGGCGGCGGTGAAGCGAATGTGGCGGCTGCTTTATGTAATTATGGATTAAACGGAACCTTTGTAACCAAAGTACCTAACAATCCTATTGGGCAATCAGCCATTAATCATTTGCGCAGATATGGAGTAGACACACAATTTATCGCAAGAGGTGGCGAACGGCTCGGTATTTATTTTTTAGAAACCGGCGCAAGTATGCGAGCATCGCAAGTTGTTTATGACAGAGCCCATGCTTCTATTGCTGATGTGGATGCAAGTGAATTTGATTTTGATAAAATATTGGATGGGGCAAGTTGGTTTCATACAACCGGCATTACACCTGCATTAAGTGATAAAGCAGCCGCTTTAACCGAAGCAGCACTCAAAGCAGCCAAAACAAAAGGAATTACTACCAGTATTGATTTGAACTTCAGAAAAAAATTATGGACAAAAGAAAAAGCACAAAAAGTGATGACTCAATTGTGCCGGTATGTTGATGTTTGTATCGGTAATGAAGAAGATGCGGATACTTGTTTAGGATTTAAAGCAAAAGATACGGATGTAACAAAAGGTGAGCTAAACCTGGAAGGGTTTAAAGATGTTTTCAAACAAATGAAAGAAAAGTTTGGCTTTAAATTTATTGCATCGTCATTAAGAGTAAGTCATAGTGCAAGTGATAACGGCTGGAGTGCATTGGTATATGATGGCAATGAATTTTATCATACCAAACAATATAATGTAAGAATTGTAGACCGTGTTGGTAGTGGTGATTCATTTGCAAGCGGCTTGATTTACGGACTGGTAACAGGTATGCCAATGCCAGATGCAGCAGAGTTCGGAGTGGCAGCAAGTGCATTGAAGCATACAATACCCGGCGATTTAAACCATGCCACTTTAAGTGATGTAAAAGATTTAATGAAAGGTGATGGGAGTGGAAGGGTACAACGCTAAAAAATAAAATTATGATTATAGATACTGTTCAAAACGCATCAAAATATTTTCCCCTTCATCCTTTGTTTGCAAAAGCATTTGAATTTATTAATGCAACAGATTTAGTAAATGCTCCGGATGGCAAATCCGATATTACAGATGGATTAAAGGCCATCTTTAGCAATGCTCCCGGAAAAACAATAGCAACGAGCCTGGCAAAATTTGAATGTCATGATAAAAATATAGACATACAGCTTTGTATTAATGGATTGGAAACGATTGGTTGGAAATCAAGATCAACATGTATAACACCCAATGGCGATTACAATGAGGAAAAAGATGTACGTTTCTTCAGCGATGAACCGGATCTTTTCTTTCAATTAACCAACGGGCAGTTTGCAATTTTCTTTCCGGAAGATGTGCATGCACCTATGATAGGCGATAATGAAATAAAAAAATTGGTAATCAAAGTAAAAATTGAATAATGAATAACCCGCACCAAATTACAGATGCAATCGTCCGGCAGGGAATGCTTCCTTTATATTTTAATGCTGATGAAACCGTAAGTGTAGATGTATTAAAAGCCATTTATAAAGCAGGTGTTAAAGCGGTTGAATATACGAACCGGGGTGAAGCGGCATTAAAGAACTTTACAAAAATGGTGCAAATAAGAAATGCAGAGATGCCGGGTATATTACTGGGTGTAGGCACAATTAAAAATCTGCAGCAAGCAAAAGATTATTTGAATGCAGGAGCTGATTTTTTAGTAAGCCCGGGTTTTGTAAAAGAAGTAGCTGATTATGCTGTCGGGAAAAATATTTTCTATGCACCCGGTTGTATGACACCATCCGAAATCATTGCTGCTGAAAATGCAGGAATTAAATTCATTAAACTTTTTCCCGGTAATATGTTGGGACCTGAATTTTTAAGTGGTATTAAAGATATCTTTCCAAAACTGTTATTTATGCCCACCGGTGGTGTGGATACAACAAAAGAAAATATCGAAGGCTGGTTTAAAGCAGGTGTATGTGCCGTGGGTATGGGCAGCAAATTGATCAGCAAAAAATTAATGGAGGCTAAAGATTATAGTACAATAGAACAGGAAACAATAAAAGTGCTGGAATTAATTCAAGCCATAAAAAAATAACTGATCATGACACAGCAAGCCATAGGAAAATACAGGTGGACTATTTGCGCAATGGTATTCTTTGCCACTACGATCAACTACCTCGACCGGGCAGTTATCAGTATTTTAAAATCTCCATTGACAGCAGAATTCCACTGGACGGAAACGGATTACGCCAATATTGTTATTGCTTTCCAGCTTTGTTATGCTATCGGTTTTTTAGGCGCCGGCAGATTAATAGATAAATTGGGTACAAAGATCGGTTATGCATTAGCGACAGCTTTATGGAGTGTTGCTGCTATTGCTCATGGGTTTGTTACCAGTACATTAGGTTTTATGGCAGCCCGCGGTGCGTTAGGCGTTACGGAATCAGGCAATTTTCCGGCTGCGATTAAAACGGTGGCTGAATGGTTTCCCAAAAGAGAACGGGCTTTTGCTACGGGTATTTTTAATTCGGGTGCCAATATCGGAGCGATCATAGCACCGCTTACCGTTCCGGCTATTGCAGAAGCATGGGGCTGGAAATGGGCCTTTATTTTAACAGGTCTTGTGGGTTTTATCTGGTTGATTTTTTGGTTTATCATTTATGAAGTTCCTAAGAAACATAAAAAATTATCAAAAGCAGAATTTGATTATATACATAGTGACCCGGAAGAAGAAAAAGATGAACAGGGCGTTACTAAAACAATATCATGGACTAAATTATTGACCTATCGGCAAACCTGGGCATTTGCAGTTGGCAAATTTTTAACCGATCCAGTATGGTGGTTTTATCTTTTCTGGTTGCCTGATTTTTTAGAGAAGCAATATGGTTTGCTGGGTACGGCAAAATCATTACCACTGGCATTAGCCTATACTTTATCTACTATTGGAAGTGTGTTCGGCGGTTGGCTGCCGATGTGGTTTATGAAAAAAGGTTGGCCGGTTTTCCGGGCACGTAAAACGTCGATGTTGCTCTTTGCCATAGCTATTTTGCCAGTGGTGTTTGCTCAATATCTTGGCAGTATCAATATGTGGCTGGCTGTTATAATGATAGGTTTTGCCATGGGTATGCACCAGGCATGGAGTTCTAATATTTTTACTACGGTAAGTGATATGTTTCCAAAAAGTGCAACAGCTTCTGTTACGGGTATCGGAGGTATGTTTGGAGCCCTCGGCGGAATTTTAATTGCCAGAGG
>JANOFP010000290.1:0-5344 GCA_031413675.1 Bacteroidota bacterium | reverse complement strand
CACTTCCATTTATCGGGTTCTATTTTGCCATCACTTTTTTCTGCCTGCGAAAATTCTTTGTCTTCTTCGGCTTTTACTTCTGCTTCTTCTGACATTTTTTTAATCTTCGCATATAATTGATGCACCACTTCTTTTGCATATACATCTTTATCCGCTGATTTTTCCCAGTCTGCTTTCAATACGGTAAGATATCTTTCTTCTTTCCCTTTTTCCACTTCAATGGTCCAGGCATCAGCACCTTTCTTTACCTGCACTTTGTCTGAACCATAAAAGAATATCTTATCCGGCAATTTTGGATCATGCTTATTTATTTTTCTGTCAGTATCAATCAGTGCTTCCACTTTCTTCTTTAACTGTTTGAACCAGTCGGGATAATCAGTACTTAATACTGGTTTATCATCCTGTTTTACTTCGCTGCTTTTTTTAGAATCTCCGGCTGGATTAAAAATAACAGCAAAGCCGGGCGAAGCTGCTTTGGTAAGAAAATCTGATTTCAGTTTATCGTCAGCGACCCATGTGCTAACGGTTAATTCTTTATCATCTTCATCCGCCTTTTTTTTATTTTCATCGGTGTCCACTTTCCAGCCCATTAATACATATTCAAAATTCTTGTCTCCGTTTGACTGCTCTACATCCACACCTCCCAATATGCCAAATTTGTTATTGGATTGTTGAATAATAAAATAATCGGGAAATGCGATCGAACGTATCGGGTAAGTGCCAATTAATTTTTTTTCAAAACTATATCCATTGACGGTGATATCATATAAATGTCCGGAACTGCCACCCACAACAAATACTTTTTTCAATGGGTCCATTCCCAATGTCCTGTAAGCACCTATCAATACATGAATATTTACATCCAGTTTATCGTCTGTTAGCTGCGCTACAGGCTCACTTACATCGCCGGGTTTTTGCTGAATCATTTTTTCACCACCTGCTTGCTGCACCGTATGTGTTAACTCATGCGCCAATAAATGTTTGCCACTATTGGAATGAGGTTGATATTGTCCTTCATTAAAATAAATATCATTGCCTGTTGTAAATGCTTTTGCATTTAATTGCTGATTCATTTGTGCTGCGTTGCTACTTGTATGAATTTTTATACCTGAAAAATCGGCACCAAATCTATCTGACATGAAAGCCTGAGTTGAATTATCCATTGATGAGCCACTTCCCTTTGATGATTGTATCGTTTCAGAAAGTGAATCAGAAATAGAAGGAGTATTTGATTCCGTTTTGGCTTGTAAAAATGTTTTACGTTGTACTTGTTCTTTTTCTTTCTCATCTTCACAGTGAGCACATTTAAGTTGTAAAAAATTGTCTGGAGAAATAGTTGCCGGATTAGCTGCAGCATTATTAGCCTGCAATTGTTCAGGCGAAAATATTTTTACTTCTACATTTCTATCCAGCGCATTTGATTTTGGCTCAGCAATAGAATCGCCGCAATTATGTACGCCTTCCTGTATTTTTTCACAATCACTGTCAAATGTTTTCATTCTTTCTGTAGTAACACCCTTGCTCAACAATTCATCTCTTATGGAAATAGCCCTGCGATTAGCAAGCCTTATATTATACTCAGGATCATTAGCCGGTTTATCTGTTGATGCATTTCCTGCCAATTGAGTTTCCCAATCCGGATGTGCAGTTAATAAATTTTCTACTGTGCCGAGATTGGTCCTGCCCTCATCAGTTAAACTTTGATCCAGTGTAAGCCATGACTGGGGAGCATCAACATTAAAATAAACTTCAAACCGCCATTGAGCCGGTACTTTTTCTTTCGTTACAACTGGTATCTGGTCTTCAACATTAAAACTGGTTCCATTTAATTTATTATACTCATCTCTCCAGTGTTTACATTCATATTTATACCCTCGACCCTTGGTTAAATCTTCCTCAAACTTTTTACCACAAGGGTGGGTAGTCCCTTTCATTCCTTCCTCAGAATTATTTCCAAGTCCGCAACAAGGATCTCTGAACGTTCCTCTGTGGTCTAAGCCATGTTCATCTCTGATTTCATTTTCACGATTGATGGTAGGGTCGTGTCCTCCGCGTTTATCATTCAGCATGTTCTCATCATCATTACCTCTTCTGTTCAACAAATGATGACCGCATAATTCATGTGCCAATATTATGAAAGGAGGGCTATCTACCATAGTGCCGGATGCCCCCATAACTTTTGATTCCTTTGCATTGGGTGATGGCACATTGATAATCGTACCTCCGACATTATCGTTTGTAGAACCAGTTCCTTCTTCATGGTCATTGATTCGTATAATTACATTATCCAAAGGATCCATTGAAGTTTCGCACAGGCATTCGGATGAAACAGGGTGAGAACTTAATTCAGAGGGGCTTTTGAATGTCCCGTCTTCCTGTTCTTCGGATGGAAAACAAAAATTTGTATCCAGTAGTTCTATTTTTCCATCCTGTATCATCCAATCGGTATCGGGACCTAATTCATTGATATAATCAAATACGGTGTCTCCATTCGTTTTGTCTATTCCTTTATTGCCCGGGTTTGGTATTTTCCCATCCGGGTTCTCAACAGAAATTTTTCTTGCAATTGCCTTATCGCTAATAGTTTCTATAATGGGCTTTCTTTGCAGCTTCTCTTCCTTTTCACATTCTGTACATTTACGCTGTGCAAAATTTTGTTGAGGCATTCTCATTATAGAATCTGCAACTGAATCAGCTTCTTTTTCATAAGGGTCATCAGGAGCACCGACTGTGAGTTTGGGTTGAATTGTAAGCAAAGGTTTTTTTTCTTTCTTAAGATCAGAAATTATATTCGCTTCAACTATGTTTGATTTTACCGATTCTTTAGCGGGGGCTGGTATGGTTAATGTTTCAGGCAATTTTTTAATTCATATTATACTTATAAATAAAAACCAAATGTTATCATATACGATTAACCGCTTTTGTAATAAAATCAGCCCATTGCTTTGCCACTAATGGATTAGCTTTTGGCCGATTCAATGCTTTAGCTACCATAGCCTGACCCGAATATTCCTGGTAAATCCGATAGGCATTTCTTATTAGTTCATTCGCTTGCTGGGTTGCACTCAATGCCATAAATGACGGACAAATAATAAAAGATTGGGGATATTGATTGATGGCAATATCAGCTCCATCACATCTTGGGTCTGATGCATTATCCATTTGTATTTTAGATCCTATCAATATGTTTCTTATAAGATCCAATCCATTCTCCAAAAAATCTTTACTAACGGCTTGTCCAAATTCCAGTTCAGCGGTTTTCATAATTAAATCTTGTGCAATGGGGATTGTTTTATCATCTGCCCTTGCATCTAATAAAGTTGCAGGAATAAACCCCGCAATCACTTCTATCAGTCTTTGTACTTTTTGCGATGCGGCAAATTTTATTCCATACATAGGATAGTGCATTTCTTTACGTTTGGTAATACAATCTGCTTCTGCTGCTGCATCTGTTGGGTTAACTACTTTACAAATATCTTCGGGCATTACCAAATCTCCTTTGCCCATAAATGAATTATTGATGTTGGGGTCTTCGGTACGGTTAAATTCTTCAGTAAACCAATGAATACGATCAGCGACATACATTTTTTTATTTTCCGAATGACTTTCTATATAATTATACCTATCTGGAAGGTTTAGCATATGATGAAGTTCATGTGCTAATGTTTCAACCCCTCTTACCCAATTTCCCGAAGTAGGCCACCTGGTTGGATCCACCTCTGTTTCAAAAACATCGCTACCTGTTCTTTCCGTGAAAATAAGATTGACAGTATATCCACGAATTGAAGCTGCTTTTTCTATTCCATCTTCCATTTGCTTTACCTGATCCGTAAAAGTTTTGTCTCCTTTCAATTTTACCTGAGCCATTACATAAATATTTGTGATATCCGTACTGTCCACGTAATAATATTTACCATGCTTTTCATTTTTTATTTTTCTACCCGTTGTCTTAATATCGGGTTTTGCATTTTCCTCAAGGTCTTTATCTGCCTTTCCCGTATCTGTATCAAGCCGGGTTTTTTCACTTGCCGATTCATCTGCAAGTATTTTTTTAAACTCGTCTCCAATTGCAGCGGGAGGATCTTCTACAGTGGAAAATAATAATTTCAATTTTTTTATATAATAAAGACATTCATCTCTGTCTTTTGCTTTTCTAATTAGATCATCTGCTTTTGTTTTTACTTCTCTTGGAGTATAAATTGCTTTAGGATGTGTTGGAGCTCTCAGATAATGTGGTAATGCTTTTATTTCTGTTGCTATTCCATCATACTCAACCTGATCAGCAGCACTACATGCCCGTTGAATAGTGTTGATATTTTTATTTTGCTGTATGGTATGTGTAAGTTCATGTGCCAAAAGATATTTTCCACTATCAGAACCAGGCTGGTACTGCCCTTCATTAAAATAAATATCATTGCCCGTTGTAAATGCCTTTGCATTTAGTTCCCGATTCATTTGAATCGCATTACCATCAGTATGAATTTTTACGGAATTAAAATCATTTCCAAAACGACTGCTCATAAATGACTGTGTATTGCTGTCCATATTACTACCCATACCCTGCGATGAAGAAATTTTATTGCTTAAAGAGTCACTTACGGTTGTGCCCGCTTCGCCTTTTGTTTGGATAAAAGGAGTTATACTTTTTGATATTGGTTTCCTCTGTATTTTTTTTTCTTCTTCTTCACAATGTGCACATTTGCGTTGCACAAAATTTTGTCCGGGCATCTGCATTACATTTTCTGCTGCAGTATCAGCTTCTTTTTCATATTTATCATCTGGCTGACTAACAGTAAGTTTTGCCTGTATTAGTTTTTTAGGTGATGAAACAGGATAGGCAGCACCTCGATGCTGCCTTCCTGTTTCTGTTACTGTTTCAGAAAAATAATTTTTCATGCACGAAAATTAATTGACCGGTCTTACAAAATTTCTTTGCAGAATTACTTTCGGATTATCTCTTTTAAAGTCCTGAATTTTTACATCCGCCACTTTAATACCTGAATCAATTTGAACATTTTTCACTTCTAATTTTACAGCCTCTTGTTGCAAATAGTTCAGTTGTTTTACTTTTACAGAATCGTTGGGAGTTTTTTCAACCGCCATCAGTTGCGTTTTTAATTCTTCAGAAACCCGAATACTTGTTCCAATATCAATGATTGCTCTATCATTTTTTTCCTTATCGGGTAGTGCTGCTATGCTTGCTTTGGAGTCTTCCGGTTTGCCGATTAGAAATTCAGCAATGGCAATATTTTTTCTTACCTCAGAATTTTCCACCCCCCTGTCTTTCAGTTTATCGATAATTTTTTCTACTTCTATTGCTTTTTCGGGAGTGGGGTTATTAGCC
>JANOFP010000289.1:0-4747 GCA_031413675.1 Bacteroidota bacterium | reverse complement strand
GCCACACATGTTCTGCTGCATATTTTTTTGGATCGCTTTTCCATAAAGGATTAAACCATTCGTATAATGAATAATACATACCTGCATGAACAGATGTTTTTCTTACTGCTTTAAATAAATCGCCGAGCAAATCTCTTTTGGGACCCACATCAACTGCATTCCATTTAAATCCCCATGTTTTATTTGCAGTTGAATTTGGCCATAATGTAAAACCATCATGATGTTTGGAAGTAAGCACAATATATTTTGCACCGGATCTCTCAAACAGCTTTGCCCAGTCATCCGGATTATATAATTCAGCTTTGAAGTCATTTGCCAAATCATAATAAGTGCGGTTGCCAAATTTCGCCTTATGAAAATTTTGCCTTGCGGTATCTTTTGTTTGCAATCCCTGCTGATACCATTCTGCATAATTTCCTTTTGTACTCCAACCGGGAACTGCATACACTCCCCAATGAATAAAAATGCCAAACTTAGAATCCTTGAACCATTGTGGTGTGGGACGTTTGTCTAAAGATTCCCAGTTAGGCTGATAGACTTGAGCATTGAATGAAATAGAAATGAAAAGAAGAGAAAGGGAAAATAATTTTTTCATGTATCAAAGAGTTTTTTCGTTTAACCGTTCAAATGGATTCAGGATATATGTAAGCAGGCTATTATCTTTTCTTAACTCTACAATTCTGAAACCACGGTATGCAGTACCCCAGTTGCCGCCAAAATGTGCATCAAAGATAAAAGGTACCCCGTTTTTCATTTTAATATTGTCCTCGTCATGATCATGTCCGTTAAAAATCGCTTTTACATTTTTATATTTTGAAAGTAAATCAAAAAACTCAGGGCTATCAACTGCATGTTTTGTCATTTTGCCTGGATTGATATGTATAAAAATGAAAATATTTTTTTGACTTTTATGCTCTTCCAATTTTTCAGCAAACCATTTTATATCCGGCGGGAGATAAGTACCATCTTTATTACTGGTAGTTCCAATCAAAACAGAATTCTTTTTTATTTTAAAATCAAGGTTGACCGGCATCTTCCATATTTCCTCCCATTCTTCAACAGTTGCATGGTCATGGTTCCCCTGGCTTACATAATAATTTACACTCAGTTTATCTAATGCCATTTTTGCGGCAGCAAAATGTTTTTTATCATCATGAATTATATCCCCGTTTATCATACAAAACTCGAATGGGTTTTCTTTATGCTGGTTATTGATATTATCAGTAAGGGTGGAAAAGAATTTTTCATACTCAGTATCTTTTTGTCCGTAATGGCCATCGGATGCTACAACAAACCGAAGAACTGGTTTCTTATTCCAATCTTCATAACTATCAGAAAGCTTTAGAATTTTTCCGCTGTTTAAAATTAATAAAGCAGCTGAGCTTTGTTTTAGAAAATCAAGGCGGCGCATGGCAGGTGTTTTAGCTTAAATAAAATCATTCTAAAAATAAAGCATATCGGTAATATGGGAATTTATTATTTCAACGTAATACAGAGAATACCGAAACTGTTTCAGCTTGAATTCTAAGACAACTCATCAGCCCGCAGGCGACTTGTCATACCGATCCGCCACAGGCGGAGATGTATCTCAAACTTTAATAAGTATGAGATACTTCGCTTAGTTTCTTTTACTTCGGAAACCCGGGATAGCACCGCTCAGTATGACAAGACTCCGATTGATTGCCTGATATACGCCGTCGAAGATATTTCAAACTGCCAAGCTACCTTATACCCTGATTGAATGTACCTTTGCACTATCATTTTTCAAATAAAAAATTATATGGAATACAGAATAGAAAAAGACACGATGGGTGAAGTAAAAGTGCCAGCTGATGCCTATTATGGCGCACAAACCCAGCGCAGTATCGACAACTTTAAAATTGCACAGGACATTAATCGAATGCCGAAAGAAATTATCATGGCTTTCGCATATCTTAAAAAAGCAGCGGCTATTACCAATAATGAAGCCGGTGTTTTACCAAAAAACAAATCGCTGCTCATTGGAGAAGTATGTGATGAAATTTTAAAAGGGCAACTCAATGATTATTTTCCACTGGTAGTATGGCAAACCGGCAGCGGCACACAAAGCAATATGAATGTAAATGAAGTAGTGGCTTACCGTGGCCATGTATTAAAAGGCGGCAAGCTTACTGATAAGGAAAAGTTTCTCCATCCAAATGATGATGTAAATAAATCGCAATCATCCAACGATACGTTTCCAACTGCTATGCATATTGCTGCCTATAAAATTTTAATGGAAACAACAATACCCGGTATAAAAAAACTGAGAGATACACTGGAGAAGAAAAGTAAAAAGTATATGAAGGTGGTGAAGATTGGAAGAACGCATTGCATGGATGCGACACCACTTACAGTTGGTCAGGAATTCAGTGGTTATGTTTCTCAATTAGATCATGGATTGAGAGCAATTAAAAACACCTTACTACACTTAAGCGAGTTGGCTTTAGGTGGTACTGCAGTAGGTACTGGAATCAATACACCACCTAAATATGCTGAGAAAGTTGCCAAACAAATTGCAAAGCTTACGGACTTACCATTTAAAACAGCAGAAAATAAATTTGAGGCATTGGCTGCACATGATGCAATTGTTGAAGCACATGGCGCATTAAAAACAGTTGCTGTTAGTTTAATGAAAATTGCAAATGATATCCGTTTACTTTCATCCGGACCAAGAAGCGGTATTGGTGAAATTTATATTCCGGATAACGAACCGGGATCATCAATTATGCCCGGTAAAGTAAATCCAACACAATGTGAAGCTTTAACAATGATTGCCGCACAGGTAATGGGAAATGATGTGGCTATAAATATTGGTGGCGCAACCGGGCATTTTGAACTCAATGTTTTTAAACCGGTGATGATTTATAATTTTCTGCATAGTGCCAGATTGATAGGTGATGGTTGTGTTTCTTTTAATGATAAATGCGCAGTAGGCATAGAACCCATTGAAGTGAATATTAAAAAACATGTTGACAATAGTTTGATGCTGGTAACTGCACTCAATACCAAAATTGGTTATTACAAAGCTGCCGAGATTGCACAAAAAGCACATAAGCAGGGAACAACTTTAAAAGAAATGGCAGTGAGGCTGGGTTATGTAACAGCAGAACAATTTGATGAATGGGTAAAGCCGGAAAATATGGTTGGAAAAATTTAAAAACAATTTTTTTTCGTAAAAACACGAATAGACAAAGAGAAGAATTACGTTTCTTCTCTTTTTGTTTTTAGAAACACTTTCAAAGAAAAACCGGATGTTATACTTTAACACCTGAAACAAATTCCTTTTTTAAACCCAACCCACCTTTGCTATGAAAAACAATTCTACACAACCTGTATTTTATTTTTCAGCTTACCCATTAAAGGTTTTGAAAAATGCATTACCCGATTCAGCTACAGAAAACTCTTCACTACATATCAGGAACAAATCAAAAGCATTTGGTAGAATAAGAATACATCCAATGGCTAACCCATACAAAAACGAAACGAAAGCAACACCCAGAATTACACCTGGTTTGCTATCAGAAGATACCTGTGAAAACTCCAATGGATGGTATGGTAATTATGAATAAGATTAATACGATCGGAGATTAAGATAAATCGAAGAGGTCTTTCCGTACCGTTTATATACACAAAAGCCGCTCCGGAATCGGGGCGGTTCTTTTTTATAATATTTCAGTCTTATCGCTGATTTCTGTACTGGTGGTAATGGTCGAATAGTTTACTTCAGCATGTTGCTTTTTAAAAAAACGTTTTTGAAAAACTAATAAGGTAATAACGCCTGCTGAAATAGATGCATCTGCAATATTGAAGATGGGGCTGAAGAATTCAAAATCATTTCCACCAATAACAGGCAGCCAGTTTGGAAACTTCGTATCAATAATGGGGAAGTAAAGCATGTCCACCACCCGGCCATGTAAAAATCCTGCATATCCCTGGGCTGGAAATATTTTTGCAACATTTGAATAAGAGCTTTCTTCGAATATCATACCATAAAACATACTGTCAATTAAATTTCCCAAAGCACCAGCATAAATTAATGCAGCGCAAACAATAAACCCTCTTGTATATTTCTGTTTTACAATTCTTGTAAGATACCAGGTACCAAAAATAACTGCGCCTAACCGAAACAAAGTAAGAATCATTTTACCCCACTCCCCGCCAAACTCCCATCCCCATGCCATTCCTTTGTTTTCTATAAAATACAATTGAAACCAGTTCATTCCGGTTACACCTGTATTTCCAAAACCATAATGTGTCTTAATCCAGATTTTCAAAGCCTGGTCGGCAATAATAATTAGTAAAATGATGATAAAAACTTTTCTAAGCTTCACGCTATTTCTATTTTATGGGCAAATATAGGGAGAAAGCTACAAGCTATATAGCGTAAGCTTTACGCTTTAAGACTCCAATTTTAAAGCTTTAACTATTTATTCAAATCAATGATAGATTGCTATACCTTTTTTTGTATTTAAGGAAAAAATCCGCAAAAATTGCAACGCTATTCCTGAAAATAAATTCTTTTAACCCGTTGAGAAATTCCGGTCATTATTTCATAAGGAATTGTATTTGACCATTCAGCCAATTGTTCTACGGACAATCCTTTTCCAAATACAATTACTTCATCTCCTTCCTTTACATCTTTTATAGCAGTTATATCAAGCATCAGCATATCCATACATACTGCTCCAATTACAGAAGCCAGTTTTCCGTTGACAAACATTTTTCC
>JANOFP010000288.1:0-1968 GCA_031413675.1 Bacteroidota bacterium | reverse complement strand
GGTATTCATGTAGCAAAGATGGCGGGCATGCCTCCTTCTTTAATTAACAGAGCAAATGAAATATTAAAACATCTGGAGGCGATTCATGAAGACAACCGGGAAGACGGATTAAACGAAAGCATGAAAGAAAAGGTAAAAGGACTGTCTTCTGCCAAAGTTCAGCTTTCAATTTTTGATGCACACACAGAAACCTTTGACGAAATAAGAAAGCTACTTTCCGATATTGATATAAACCGATTAACACCGGTAGAAGCTTTATTAAAACTCCAGGAGATTAAAAGCAAACTGAAGTAATAAAAAAAAAACCAAATTGCAAAGGACAAATAAAACCCATCTAAAATCCAGTCGCTTTTTGTACTTTGACTATTTGAAATTTGTTTTTTGAAATTTGATCTTTTCTCTCAGATATAACTCAACCACCACTTCTCCTTTGCATGCTCCGTTTTATACCTATCATATTTTTTACATGCCGGGTATAATATCAGAACAACAAAAGCCCAAATAGCATACACTCCCCATAGTCCGAACCCCAGGCCATTTGGTTTAAATAAGAAGGGTACACCTTCGGGAATGATATCTTTTGTACCAAAACCCTGTAAGTAGAATGTAATTACCACAAGTATATGAATGATATAAAAATGAAGTATATAATATAACATGGGTACCCTTCCGTAAATATTCATAACCCGTGTAAAACCATTTTGAACTTTCTCAATGAATGCTAAAAATAAAATGCCGGGGCCAATGGTCATGCACAAAAACAGCAATGAAGGAGGATACTTATTCAGATTAAAAAAAGATAACACAGTGTAAACCGTACCTCTTGGTTGAGAACTCCACGGAACAGGATCACCATACAGGTTGCTAAACCGAAGAATAACAAAAAAGATAACCAAACCTGTTCCTAATTGCCATAATATTTTTCTTCTCTTAACTACATCCACACCCGATGTGTATAGTTTTCCAAAACAATAACCCAGTAACATCACCCCTGTCCAAGGAAGAAATGAATAGACAATGATAAAATAATGATTTTCCCAAAGCTGGTAAACAGAAAAATTGGAGGAATACATTAAGTCAGCAAGTACGGTTCCTTTCAAACCCGAACTGATGGAGGGAAAATCCATCAGGTTATGCCCTGCAACGATTAATACTCCTATGGCAAAAATTAATTTATAAGGCATCAAAACAAGGACACCCATTAAAATCATACTAACCCCTATTGCCCAAATGACCTGGAGAATAAAGAGGTTATAGAGAGGATTAAATGTCCAGCCTAATGTAATAATGATTAATTCTACTAACACCAGCCAGAATCCCCTTTTTATTAAAAAAATACTTATCTCTTTTTTTGATTTACGTTGGCACATAAGGAAAACAGAAGTTCCCGCAAGAAATATAAAGATGGGTGCACAGAAATGTGTTATCCAGCGGGTAAAAAACAACATTGGAAAAGTGGTTTCCATATCGGTGGGACTAAGCGCTGCATCAGCAGCTTTTCCCAAATCTGCCTTATAAAAGAAATCACGGACATGGTCCAGCGCCATAATGACCATTACAAAACCACGAAGAATATCAATAGATTGAATACGGCTGCGGTTATCAGTTAGTTGTTTCATTGTTTTGGTTAGCTAAAAAGACAAAACAAGATAAGTAATTGTCTTTTTTGTCCCTGTTTCTGTTTTCCACAATTGAGAAAACAGGCTTTTAAAAATATTGTCATTTCAAAAAACTCCTTATTTTTACCTAAATCTTTCGATCATGAATAAAATCAAACTAACTGCACTACCAATCATTATTTTTTTAACCATTCTTGTGCTTGGCTCATGTCGTCGTGATGATATAGAACCAGAAAGTACATACAGCAGAACTGGGATAGTAATGAGTGGTGCTCAGGAAAACAATCCGTTAAATACATCGTCAGCTACAGGCTCTATGGATGTTAGTTACAGCAAGCTTTCCAGAACA
>JANOFP010000287.1:0-2365 GCA_031413675.1 Bacteroidota bacterium | reverse complement strand
CTTGTACGTTCTGTTCGCTATTCAGCATCGTGGCCTATAACATGCATTCCCTTATTTTCAACCCGCATACTTTTATTTTTTATAAGTGACATCGAAAAGCCGGGGCTGTGTTAGGCATCCCCTCCCAGGAGGGGCAGGGGTGGGTTATCTCTTTTTCTGGATATCGGATTTTCTAATACATCTCTTTTTCGTTTCACAAATTCGTTTACTCCATGCTCTTTTTCATAATCCAAAATCCATCTGATGATTTCCCTAACCGCTGCATCCACTTTATTTAAAATCAGCAACGCATCAAATCGAATAAACTTTACATCAAACGATTCGAGTTCTTTCTGCCTCATCTCATCGTGCAACTTTACTTTTTCGTCTTCATGAGTGATGCCGTCAATTTCAAGTGCTAATAACAAGTCTTTACAATAAAAATCAACTATATAATTTCCGATAGGCCGCTGCCTGTCGAAATCATATCCCATTATTTTCCCGTCTTTCAATTCATTCCATAATAAAACTTCAGAGTATGTCATATTCTTTCTGAGTTTCCTGGTTAAATCTTTCAGCTTTGGGTTGTATGGAATTATATTTCTTTTCATGTTGACCCACCCCAATTTCCCATAATATAGATTCTCCTAAATTCGCCCCTCCAAGGAGGGGATGGCTTTTTAATTTCAAAAATTTCAATACTTCATTTGTATGATTTTATTTTATAATCTTACCAATCCTGTTTGCATTCTCCATCAACTCAACTAAATATTCATAATTCTCTTTTTCCAGTGATGCTTTAAATTTTCGTAACTGGCTGATATGTTCATTCAACACATCTAAAACATTTTCTCTGTTCTGCATAAAGATTGGCGCCCACATAGCAGGGTTACTTTTTGCAAGCCGCACCGTACTTTCAAAACCTGCAGAGGCTAATTCAAAAATGGCATTCTCTTCTTTTTCTTTTTCCAATACCGTATTAGCCAAAGCAAATGATGTGATATGCGATATATGACTGATATAGGCAGTATGCATATCATGATCATCCGCATTCATATAAAGCATATGCATTCCAAGCTGACGGTAAATATTTTCTATGATTGATACAGCATCGGCATCGCTTTTTTCTTTGTCACATATTACACAGGCTCGTCCGGTAAATGCATCCCGAACAGCTGCTTCCGGCCCACTGTACTCCGTACCCCACATGGGGTGTGTGGCAACAAATCTTTTGCGCATCGGGTGATTGGAAAGTGTAGAACATAATAGATGTTTGGTGGAGCCGGCATCAGCCACAATCTGTTCATCTTTTATCAAATCCATTATTGTTTTCATAACCGGCACTGTTACATCCACCGGTATTGCCACATAGATTAAATCACTTTTCCTTACTGCATCTTCCAAAGGCAATACTTCATCTATGATTCCCAGCTCCAGTGCTTTTTTTGCACTTGCTTCGGTACGGCTTACACCAATAATATGTTTTGCAAGTCCTTTTTCTTTTAGTGCTAATGCAAAAGAACCACTGATTAAACCAACACCGACTATCGTTACATTATTAAACATCTTAATTTATTATTGACTTTATACGCTGAATACTTTCTTCAAATTTTTCAACCGGGCTGCATAGACTCACCCGGATAAATTTATTACCTGCACTTCCAAAAATTCCGCCGGGAGTTATGAACACACCACATTGATTTAAAATTGCATCGCTTAAAGCCCCCCCACCCCCCAAAGGGGGGATTTGTGAAGTGTCATTAAGTTGTAAATATTTTTCGGGTACACTTGCCCACACAAACATGCCAGCTTGTTGTTTAGAATAATTGCATTTTAATAAATCCAGTAATTCAAAAACTTTTGTTCGTCGTTCGTGATAAATTCTGTTTACTTCATCATACCAGTCTTTACCAAGTGTCAGCGCTTTTGCGGCAGCTAACTGAACCGGTAAAAACATTCCGCTGTCCATATTACTTTTAAAACGTAATACTTCTTCTATTCTTTCTTTTGCACCGCAAAGCATTCCTACTCTCCAACCAGCCATATTCTGTGATTTGCTTAATGAGTTTAATTCAATCACACAATCTTTCGCACCGTCCACACTTAATAGACTCATTGGAGTTTCATTCAGAATAAAACTATACGGATTATCATGAATGATGAGGATGTTATTTTTTTTACCAAATGCAACTAATTTTTCAAAAAGTTCCTTTGATGGTAGTTGACCCGTTGGCATTTGGGGATAGTTAACAAACATCAGCTTTACTTTTTTCAGTTTGCTTTTTTCCAGTTTATCAAAATCTGGTTCGTAATTATTTTTTGCTCTTAGTTTATAGTCCACGCATTTACCGCCTGCTAATTTCACAGCACTTGTATAAGTTGGATA